>JAJBSZ010000115.1 GCA_020861125.1 Planctomycetota bacterium
TCCCACAACCACCAGCCGATATCGGCGGCGTCGATCACCACCGACAGCTTTTCCCGTTCGAGTTGTAGCTTTTGCAGGAGCTTTTCCCGGTCCCGGGTATCGGCGGCGCGCGCTTCTTCCAGCAGACGGTGGTCATGGATGTCCTGAATCGCGCCTGAGATTTTTTTGACGCGCTCGCCCTCCGCAGGAGGAACGGCGCTGGCAAACGACCGAACCCAGCGCCACTCCCGCAGTTTCTGGTTCCAGATCCGGTATTCACGGCGGTATACCGTCACCCGGCCGTCCACCAGGTCGCGAAAGTTGTCCCAGATGCGTTCCCAGTATTCCGCATGGATAAACGTGGTGTAAAATTCGCGGTAGGTGGTGGGGAGGTTTTCATCGGTGGAGCCGATGACATCGAGGTAGCTCGGACTAAGGACCAGGTTGGAAGCTCCGATATCGTCTCGGTTAACTTCCAGTTCCCAGAGGCCGATGCCGCCCAGGCGCAGGGTTTCTTGCAAGTCGCCTACCGGCAAATCGCCGTTTGCCACCCGGATGCCGCCCTTGTCCGTCATTACGTCGCCCTCAAATCTCCCGTCTCCAGCACGGTTGCCGGAACCAGGGATGTTCTCGTCGTTAATCCAATATAGCTCTCTCAGACAACCAGTATATAATGCACCGAGGCAATTAATACCACAAAAATGTGTTTATAATCACAGCGACGGTGATTTTTATCAATTTGCCGCGATTTCGTTCCGGTAAAAGTTAGCTTTTTACGTATATTTCACAGGGTACCGTACCGCAAGCCGGTGGGCGAGGCCACCGACCATGAACAAATTTGCACGGGTCGCTCCCCGTTTTGCCAGGGCCACAACCCGGTCGGTGAGGGAATAAAAAAACCCCGGGCCTGCGGACTGGACCCGGGGGCGACGATTCGTAATTGAACGGGTGTTTGGTGTTAAATGATGATATTGATGCGGCGCATGACTTCCCGGGGGCCGTTCTGGGCCGGCAAATCGGAATCGTCGGGGTGGTCCTCTTCCCGGGCGGTGCCGTCTTTTTCCGGGTCCTGGTCGCCGCGCTTCTTCTTCCTTCCTTCCTTTTCCCGTTCTTCGTCGGTGCGCAGGCCCTGGTTTTCTGATTCCTTGGAATGGATAACCACCTGGTCTTCCTGGCGGTTTTGCTCCCGCTGGGCCGCGCTCTGGCCGATCTCCTGTCCCCGGGCCACATCGTCACCCTTGGTCTGGGTTTGCTGTACCAGAGGGACTTTGGCCAGGTTGTCCTGTATCGCGGAAAGGCTCATCTGGGGCTCCATCCTGGAGGTTCCGCCGCAGCGAGGCAGCCATGCGCTCCCTCAAGTAGTATACGCCACCATCAGCCACTCGCAAGAATTCGCTGCCACACCCCCCCGCCTGGTATTGTCCACTTGATTGGGGCCGGCCGGAACCGGCGGTGGATTCTGTTGCATCCGCCGGGGTTCTCGTCGTATAATCCAACCCGGAAAACCGGGCGGTGAGACGGGCAGCGCGCAATCCTAAGGAGATACCAATGGCGGTGGAAGAACACCACAGTACGGGTGAAGGCGGCAGGCTCATCGTCAAACTGCTCATCGGCATAGCCGTGGGCATTGCGGTCGGGCTGGCGTGCGTGGCGATGGGCCGGGGGTCCGGGGTGATGCAGGTGGTGGGCTCGATTCAGTATTTCACCGGCCAGATCATCTTTTTTGTCGTACCGCTGGTGGTGCTCGCCTTTATTGGACCGGCGATCATCCGCCTGGGGGCCAATGCCAGCCGGATGCTCTTTACCGGGGTCGGCCTGGCGTACCTCTCGTCGGTGGGCGCCGCGCTGTTCGCCTATGCGGCGGGTTCGGTGCTTATCCGGTATCTCCATATCGTATCAGACGTTCCCGATCCGGAACGGGCCATGCCGGACCTGCTGTTCAAGTTCGCCATACCACCGCTCATGGGGGTGATCACCGCCCTGGTGACCGCCCTGGCCTTCGGCCTGGCCATCATCTGGGCCAAGGCGGAGATCCTGGAACGAGCCTGGTACGAGTTCGAGCGCTGCGTGCTGTTTCTGGTCGGGCACATTGTCATACCCCTGTTGCCGTTCTTCATTGCCTCGACCTTTTCCGTCCTCGCCTACGAGGGTTTGATCACCGAGCAGTTCCCCACCTTCCTCTCCCTCATCCTTTTTGCCATCCTGGGCCATTTCCTCTGGATGACCCTGCTGTACGCCCTCGCCGGAGGGATATCGGGTAAGAATCCGTGGCAGGTGGCCCGCTACTACGGTCCGGCCTACCTCACCGCCGTCGGCACCATGTCATCGGCAGCCACCCTGCCGGTCTCCCTCGCCTGCGCCCGGCGGTCGCCGATCCTCTCCCGGGAAACGGTGGATTTCATGGTTCCCCTGGGAGCCACCGTACACCTCTGCGGTTCGGTGTTGACGGAAACGCTGTTTATCCTGGCCATTTCCCAGATCCTTTACGGCGGGTTGCCCGACCCCGGCACCATGATTCTCTTTATCACCCTTTTCGGGTTTTTCGCCGTCGGCGCGCCCGGAGTGCCAGGCGGCACCGTCATGGCGTCATTGGGTATCGTGGTGAGCGTACTGGGATTCGACGAACGGGGGACAGCGCTGCTGATCGCCATCTTCGCCCTTCAAGACAGCTTCGGCACCGCCTGCAACGTGACCGCTGACGGAGCGTTGGCTTTGATGATCGAGGGAATTTTCGGTAAAAGGCGGGAACGGTCTGCCCCGGGCGGCGATGCCGCCTGAAGACCAGTGTAACCGGCCGCGGGGGCGCCCCTGGTGGGGGTGCCCCCGCGCATTTCAGGCCGGTTTTCGCTGCTCGGCATCGAGTTGTTCGACAAAGGCCATGAGTTCCGCCACCACGGCCGACCGGACGGCGGCGGAGATGACCGTCGGCTGGAAGCTCATGCCCATCCAAATCCCGTCGATGGTATAGAGGACGAGGGCCGCTTTTTCCGGATGGGGCAACAGCGCGCTGGTCTCCTCGAAAATCCGTTGTTTAAAAACGCCGACCCGCTGCCGCAATTCCGCATCGTCCAGGACACCGGCCATATTGGGAATGTCGTCGCTGGTCTTATCCAGATCTTCGATCATTAACCGCACCGTGGCTTTAAGAAGTTTGGTGGGACCATCGGGCAGTTCAGCGAGGATTTTTTCCCGCCGTTCAAAAAAACTCTCGGAGTACCGATCCACCATGCCGAACAACAATTCCTTCTTGTTGGCGAAATAATACAGCACACCACCCTTGCTGATCCCAGTCTCGGCCGCAATGGCGTCAATGGTAGTGTTGGACAATCCATTTCTCGCCACGACCCGACCGACAGCGTCGAGTATGGCATCCCGTAAATTTCCTGCGCCCATTCAGGTTCCTTTACTCTGGTTTGCACCACAACTTGACCCTGCCCGCCCAAGGCAACAGGTAGTGTGGTGGTATGTCGGGTTCCTTTCCGATCCAGGAATAAACCATGGTGATACATTTTCACCATGTTATGTGTTTAATTCAATTGAAAAAGTGCGTGGAAAGATACAGCTGCGGCCCCCTCCTCCTTCGCCGGCTGGTTCGTTCCCCAGTGTACCGGAAACGCCACCATACGACACGCTCACGCCCCGGAGATCCCCCAACCCATTGCGCGACAATGTAGGATAACCACCGGCAAGCACGGGTCCGGGGCGTCAGCTAAAGCCAGGCGACCGCATTGGTCCATGGAAAATGCTTCCCAGCGAAACGCTGGTGCGGATACCAGGAAGAAACGTGCGCGCTGATACAAACCGACTAGCCCCCGATACCGTCCGGTCGGTATTTGTTACTATACCGTATATTCCACGAAAATCAACATATTATTCCAATTGTTCGCGTACTTTTACCCGTTGACCCGATACTGCCGGTGGAGACAGAATTGGAAAATGGAGAGGGCCAGGACCAGCGATGCGGCGAGGATGAAAGGCGGGTAAAACCCGTGGTACTTGGCGATCCAGCCGCCGATCAGCGGACCGGCGACCATGCCGGCGGCGAGAAAGCTTTCGTTCAGGGATATGTTACGGCCCGCCTTTTCCGGATGGGCCAGGGAATGATAGCCGGAGTACAGGTAAACCACACCGCAGTAGGAGCCGGCCAGGATGGATCCGAGGTAATAGGGGACTACATGTTCCAACCGGGCCCAGCCCATGATGGCGGGCAGGACGTAGAGGAACAGCCCGGCAAAGCCCAAGCCGCCGATTCCCAGCATGATGGACCCGGAGTACATCCAGCGGCTGCCAAGGGACACCCAATACCCAAACAATCCCATGCAGGCCGCCACCAGCATCATCATCAGCCCGCTTTGCCAGGCTGGCATTCCGGCAGCCGTCATGCCGGACGGAAACGTGCCGCGGATAATACCGAGAACGATGCAACCCACCGCCGCCGTCACCCAGCCGAGCCAGGCAAGATCCGGTTTGCCAGCGCCTTCGGACGGATCATATTCCGTCTCCAGATCGGCAAGTTGGGCTCGCATGTGATCGGAACTCTTCCGGATAACCCAAATCTGGCTGACCAGGGTTACGGCGATAAGAAAGGCCGCCGCCAGGTAGCTGTACATCCAGCCGATGGCGGGGACGCCGGGCTCGGGGGATTGCCCCAAGGACATCAGGAACCCGGTAATGAAGGGGCCGAAGGACATGCCGACACACCAGGAAAGCGTGTAAAACCCCACCACCCGCGAAAGGGATCGAGTTTCGTTGGAATCGACGAGTTTCATGAAAACCTGGAAAGAAACGGAGAACAATACCATGAATACCCCGGCCAGGGCCGAGGTGACGTAGAGCATAACCAGGTTGGTGGCGAAGAGGCCCAGGAGGGCGGCAACCATATACATCGAGGTGCTGAACAGCAGCCAGCGCACCGCGTTGGCGCCGGAGAGGAAGGGAGAAATCAGCCAGCTGCAGCCGCAGCAGGCAACCGCCCGGGCCGTCACCATGCTGCCCGCCACCAGCGGGTCATAGCCGAGAAGGGTGGCCCGCACCGGGCCGATGTAGAGGAAGATGCCGGAGACGCAATCCATAAGCGCCGGCATAAGATAGAGGAGAAGGCGGAAACGGCGCGTATCCATGAGAAACGGTCCGGACAGCACGGACGGCAAGGGCAGGCGGCAAAACACCCTCCAGCGAAAACGCCGGAGGGTGAAAGCGATGCAATACCGTCACTATGTTCTGATAAAACCGAATGGAGGCAATCAGAGGGGGCGGCATTTGGTGGCTTCGGGACCTTTACGCCCCTGAGCCGGTTCGAACTCCACCTTCTGCCCGTCCTTGAGGGTCTTGAACCCGTCCATCAGAATGTTCGAATGATGGATGAAAAGATCCTGACCGCCGTCGTCCGGGACGATGAACCCATACCCTTTTTGATCGCTAAACCACTTGACAGTTCCCGTAGCCACTCCACACCTCCATTCACAGCCTCCCGCCAGCGGCGGGCATCAATCCTACCCGGTATGAAAATTGGAAAGCGCGCCCGGGCAATCGCACCCCCATCCAGATGTAACATTATTAAACACCTTTATCCAGCTTGTGTCAATTCAAAAGATTTACGCGAAACGTTTTTTTTCTTGTCGACCGGCCGGCAGCCCGAGACACCCTCTTGACAAATTCCGGGGCAGGGTCTAGCTTTGGACGGAATAGCAGACGATTTTGCAACCGGATTGGGCGCCCGCCCCGCGATCGCCAGCATCCGGTTTCCCTGTAAAAAAGACGGGAAAACCATGGATCACCTCCGGAAAATGTTTTCCAGCATCTGGGTGAAGTTGGTGCTGAGCTTCGTCCTCATCGCCGGCATCGCCCTCTGCGTCGGCATCACCAGCATCGCCCCGATCCAGCGCCTGGAAAACGCCATGCGCCGCATCGGCGACGAAAACCTCGACCTCCTTCTCCGCATCGGCACCATCAAGGAGGCCCAGGCCCAGATCACCGCCGCCGAGCGCACCTTGCTGATCCGCCAGCTCTCCGACCAAAACATCCGCCAGGAAAATTACGACCTGATCCTCTCCGCCCACCACGACGCCGAAGCGGCCGCCACCGGTTTCGACCAACTGGACCTCACTCCCGAACAGCTCCGCTCGTGGCGCGCCTTCCGCACCGCCTGGGAGTCCTGGACCGCCAAGCAGCAGGAACTTCTGGACATCCTCAAGCGCCAGGAGGAGCTCCTGAGCCAGGGCATCCGCGGCGGCCGCCAGTTCGACCGCATCGCCAATCAGGCCTTCGACCTCGCCTTTTCGGAGCTGCGGGAATACCGCGAAACCGCCAACAGCCACCTGGACGCCCTCGCCGCCGGGATCCGCCGCACCACCATCGAGGCGGTGAACGAATCCCGCGGCCTGGCCCAATCGAGCATTTACAAACAATTCTGTTTCGTCGGCGCCGCCTTTATCCTTTCCATGGCCCTGGGCATCTACCTCTCCTGGAAGATCAGCCAGCCAATCCTCAAGGGCGTCCGCTATATCACCGAGGTGGCGGACGGCAATCTCCGCCACGACGTCGAGCCGGAACTCCTGCGCCAGCGGGGCGAAACCGGCATGCTGGCCACCGCCATCCAGAAGCTGATCGAGAGCCAGCGCCGGGAGGTGGGGGTCTTCAAATCCATCGCCAACGGCGACTACACCAGTTCCGTCGAACTGCGCTCCAACCAGGACGAACTGGGCCAAACCGTCGGCCAGATGCTGGATATTACCAACGAAACCCTGGCCCAGGTGAACGTCGCCGTCACCCAGGTGACCTACGGCGCCGGCGCTATCAACAACGCCAGCCAGAACCTCTCCCAGGGGGCCATCGAGACCGCCTCTTCCCTCGAGGAGATCTCCGCCTCCATATCGCAGATCGGCGAAAAGACCCGCGCCAACGCCGCCTCCGCCGACGAGGCGGATCGGCTGGCCGCCCTGAGCCGGACGGCGGTGGATCGCGGCTACGAGTCCGTGGCCGAGATGACCGCCGCCATGAAGGACCTCCAGGCAACCAGCACCCAGATCGCGTCGGTGGTGAAGCTGATCGACGACATCGCCTTCCAGACCAACCTCCTGGCCCTCAACGCGGCGGTGGAGGCGGCCCGGGCCGGCCGCCACGGCCGGGGCTTTTCCATCGTCGCCGACGAGGTCCGCAACCTGGCCGGCCGGAGCGCCAAGGCCGCCAAGGATACGGCCCAGATGCTGGAAAAAACCGTCCAGAAGCTGGAAAAGGGCGCGGTATTGGCCGAACATACCGACGAGGTCCTCCGGGAGATCGTGGACAATGCCGCCAAGGTGGCGGATCTTTTCCGGAAGATCGCCCAATCCTCCAACGAACAGTCCCACGGCATCAGTCAAATCGCCAACGGCCTGTCGCAGATCGATCGCGTGACCCAGCACAACACCATCACCGCCAGCGAAACCGCCTCCGCCGCCATCGCCCTGCTCCGCCAGGCCGAAGCCCTCCGCAACATGATGCAGCGCTTCCGTCTGCGGGACGGCACGACCCGGGAGATGCTTATGCGCCGCACGGGCCGGCCGGCACCGGACGCCCATCCCGGCCGAGGGCCGCTCGACCGGAACGCCCTGCCCGGCGGCGGCCGCACCGCCTGATCGGTTGCTGCCCCGCCACCCGGCAGTGCGGCCAGCCAGGGGAACCGGCCGTATCCCGTCCACCATTAAACCGATCCCGTTCCCGTCCCGCTCCCGCAACCGAAAAGGCACCGCATGAGCCTCACCGTCACCATTCCCAACACCTTCAACGGCCCGCTGGACCTGCTGCTCCACCTCATCCGCCGGGATGAGATGGATATCTACGACATCCCCATCGCCCGGCTCACCGCCACCTACCTCGAGGAAATGGCCAAGCTGGATCTGGTGGACGTGGACGAGGGCGCCGAGTTTCTCGACCTTGCCTCGCGCCTCCTGGAGATCAAGAGCCGCATGCTGATCCCGCCGGAGGAACGGGAGGACGAATCGGCGGAAGAGGAGGAGGATTTCGATCCCCGGAGCGGCCTGGTGGAAGCGCTCCTCGAGTACCGGCGCTTCAAGGACGCCGCCCGCCTGCTCGGGGAAATGGCGGAGGAACAGGCCCGGCGTTTTCCCCGGATCGCGCCGCGGCTGGCGTTGCAGCCGCCGGACGGGGAAGACGACGCGGCCGACTGCATGGACCTGTTTACCGCCTTCCAGGCCCTGCTGGTGCGGATGATGCCGACGGAGGATTCCACCGTCATCACCTACACCGAAGTGCCGACCTCAGTGCGCATCGAACAGATCCAGGCGGTGCTGGCGGATGTCGGTACCACCCGCTTTTCCCTGCTCCTCTCCGGCTCTCCCGACCGCCGGGAGATGGTGGGATTCTTTATCGCCCTGCTGGAATTGATCCGCCAGGGACGGGTGACGGCCCGGCAGACGGACAACTTCGCCGACATCGTCCTGGAAC
>JAJBSZ010000136.1 GCA_020861125.1 Planctomycetota bacterium
CCTACGGCCAGCTGAGCGATTTCCACTACCTGATCACCGAGGGACCGCTGCCGGAAGCCTACCGGACCCACCTCGCCGCCCACGGTCGGGAAATCCTGCTGGTTGGTCGGAACGGGAGGATGGGTTCCAGCCAGTAGGCCATCCGACGCTCGTCTGCCGACCCCCGCAACCGCCGTCCGCCTTCGGCCGGCGGTCGTGGCGGTGATGACGCGATGGTGATGCTGGAATTGTATAGCACGGTTTGGGTGAGGCGATGGGGAAGGAGTGACTTCCCGCGATCGCCTTCTCGGACGATGACCCCCATTCCCTTTCAACGGCTCCGGAGCCCTTCCGCCAATACGTATTTCTCCTCGCGAACTTCAGCCATCACGTATCCGTCAGCGGAAACAGGTGCGGAACCAGTACGCTGCGCCGACACGCGCTCGCTGGCGGTGGGAGGGGATGCCTTGCAGAGGTTGGAGACACCGGCTCCGCAAAAGACACCGCCGGCAATTCGGCCGGCGGTGGAATCGTCGTGATGGCGGCGGTGCGGTGTTCTCACTCGCCGATGGCCTGAACCTCGACGTCTCGCGGGGATCCAGGGCCATTTTCAGGACGGCGTTGCCTTCCGTCAATCACGTATTTCACAGAGGGAAGGTTGGAGCCAGCCCGCTGCACCGGCCCGCACCGCCAGGCGGTGGTATGGATGCCCTGCAGAGGTTTGAGGCATCGGACCCGCAGTAAAAAACCCGCCGGCCAATTCGGCCGGCGGGGGAGTCGTCGGGTTGGCGGAGGCGCGGTGGTCTGCCGGGACGGTCCTTCACTCGCCGATGATCACCTGAACCTTCGACGTCTCCGGGGCCAGGGCTTTTTTCAGGGCGGCGTCGCATTCCGCCACCGGGTATTCGGCCGAGAGGAGGGGGAGGGGATCGATCCAGCCCTCTTCCAGGGCCCGCACCGCGGCGGTGAATTCGTCATAAAACCGCTGCACGCCGTTCCAGTGCAGCCCCTTGGTGACGAACGATCCCAACTGGGTCGGCAGGGTGGCGCCAAACATCCCCACCTGCGACACCACCCCCTCGGGCCGGGTCATGGCCATCCCGGAGGTCACGGCATGGCCGTTGCCGCTGGCGTCCAGCAGGCAGTCGAAGGCGCCCTTGTGTTCTTTCCACCCTTCGATCCGGTCCGGGTCTTCGCGCGAGTTGCAGACGACGTCGGCCCCCATGCGCCGGGCCACCGCCAGAGGTTCGGACCGCACGTCGACGGCGGTGATGGTCTCCGCCCCCAGCAGCCGGGCGGCGGCGATGCACAGGCAGCCGATGGGCCCGGCGCCCATTACCAGAAGGTGCTTGCCGTACAGTTCGCCCAACCGCCGGACGCCGTTGAAGGCGACGCCGGTGGGCTCGGCAAACGCTCCCACCCGAACATCCACCTTGGTGACGGGGAAGGCCTGGGAGCGGTGCAGCAGCACCCGGTCGGAAAACAGGCCGTCGGTGTGGGGACGGGTGGAGGCGGAGCCGAGGTGCCGCATGTTTTCGCAGTAGGTGTACAACCGTTCGCCGCAAAAACGGCAGGCAAAGCAGGGACGGGCGGGGCGGATGGCGACGGTGTCGCCCGGCTGGACGTGGGTCACCGCGCGGCCCACCTCCCGCACCCGGCCGATGCCTTCATGGCCGAGCACGATGGGGTCCACCACCCGGATGGTCTCGCCGATACCACCCTCTTCGTAATAATGCATGTCGGAACCGCAGATGCCGCCACGGAGCATGTCGACCACCAACTCGTCGTCCTCGGTGAGCACCGGGTCGGGATAGTCCTGATAGCGGAGGTCATGGGCGGCGTACAACACGGATGCCTGCATCGGAAATCCTTTACTGATAGTAGCCGAGGGCCTTGGGGAGCCATATGGCCAGTTCGGGGATAAAGGTGACCAGAAGAATGACCGCGGTCATGACACCGATGTACGGCAGGGCGGCCATCGCCAGGCGTTCCACCGAAACCTGGCCGATCTTCGAAGCGACAAACAGGTTAACACCCAGCGGCGGGGTGAGCAAGCCAATTTCGTTGCACATGATCATGATGATGCCGAAATGGATCGGGTCGATGCCCAGTTCCAGGATCATCGGCAGGAGCACCGGCGCCACCAGAATGATGGTGACCAGCGTTTCCATAAACATGCCGAGAATGTAGAGGGCGCCGATGATCAGGAACAGGACGACGTACTTGTTCTGGGAGAAGGCCATGACCGACGCCGCCAGACGGGCGGGCGCTTCCTCGTAGGTGAGGATCTTCCCGAACAGGGTGGCGGCGCCCATGATGATGATCAGCGTGCCGCACATCAGGGCGCCTTCATTCAGGGCGCCGAGGATTTTCGGGACGGTGAGGGCCCGGTTCACGACGATGCCGACAAAGAGGGCCCAGATCACCGCCACCACCGACGCCTCCACCGGCGTGGCCATGCCGGTGTAAATTGACCCGAGCACGATGAAGATGGTGGCGATGGAAAAGAAGCTGTGGTACAGGGCGCGGAAAAACCGCCCGAAGGAAAACGGCGGCGTGCTCTCGTCCGCCCGGAACCCCCGGCGCTTGGCCTGAACCCACGCCAGCGTGCACAGGGCGCCCGACATCAGGAAGCCGGGAACAAACCCGGCGGTGAACATGCCGGTCACCGACAGGTTGCCGATGATGGCGTAGAGGATCATGGGATTGCTGGGCGGTATGAGGATACCGATGGTGCCGCCGGTGGCGGCGGCGGTGCCGGCATAGGAAGCGGAATAGCCGTTCCGCACCATCGCCGGAATCATCAGGGTGCCGACCGCAGCCACGGTGCTGGCGCCGGATCCGGAGATGGCGGCGAACAGGGTGCAGGCGAGAATGGTGGTTAGGCCCATGCCGCCGTAGGTCCGGCCGACCAGGATCTTCACCACATTGACGATCTGCTCCGTGATATTACCCTTCTCCATGAGCGCCCCCGCCACCAGAAAACAGGGAATGGCCAGCAGGGGGAAGATGTTCATGCCTTCGAAGAGGGAGGTGTTGATGACCGCCAGGGGCAGGATGTCGTTGAAGATCAGGGATATCGACGCCGAGATGGCCAGGGAGGCGAAGACGGGCACGCCGATCAGGAGGAGCACCACGAACGAGAAAACGCAGATGGCGAGGGGACTCATGCCTGGCCCTCCCCGGTGGTGACGAGGGCGGTGAGGTTGTGCCGGTTTCTGAGGTAGAGTTCCACCGTGCGCCAGGTCATGAAGGCGAAGGCGACGGGAATGATGATCTCGATCCAGGCCTTGGCGAAACCGAGGGTCGGCGAGATCTCCGGGTAGGCGAAGGCGTCCCGCACCATTTCTATGCCGTGGATCACGAAGAATATATTGAACCCGCACCAGATGAAGTCCGCCAGCATGCGGAAGCCCAGCCGCACCCGGACCGGAAGCCACAGGAGCTGCGCGTTGATGCAGACATGGGCGGCCTTTTTCGCCGCCAGCGAGGCGCCGATATACACCGCCCAGACAAAGGCGAAGCGGCTCACCTCTTCCGCCCACGCCACCGCGCCGCCCGTCACCGCCCGCACCGCCACCTGAAAGGAGAGGGCGCCGATCATGATCACCAGAAATAGGGAACTCAGCAGTTCCTCGAAATGGTCATAGGCATACCGCAATTTGGACATTTCCCGATCCCCCTGTTGGCCGGAAAAAAGACGGGAGCGGAAAGGTCCGCCCCCGTCGGGTACCGTGGATTCCGGAACTACCGCCCGGCGGCGATGATGCGCAGCGCTTCCTCCACCATTTCCTGGTTGCCGATGGTTTCATAGAAGTTCGGCCAGATGGCCCGCGCCTTTTCCATCCACTGCTCCTCGTCCTCGAGCGCGTTGACGGTCATGCCGTTCTCGATGGCGAGCTCCTTGCAGATGTCTTCCTGGTCGGTGATCCATTCCCATTCCACCCGCTGCGCCTCGGCCACAGCCTTGTCCACCAGGGCCCGGGTGTCGGCGTCCAGACGCTGGTACCACTGTTCGCTCACCGCGATGGGACCGGTCCAGAGCATGTAATGGAGTTCGGTCACGAATTTTTGCACTTCCCAAAACTTGTTGTCGCGGATGGTGAAGAAGGGATTTTCCTGCCCGTCGATCACCCCCTGCTGCAGCGCATTGAACACCTCGGCCCAGGCCATGGGATGCGGGTCGATGCCCCAGGCGCGGAAGGCTTCGAGCTGGGTGACGGACGGCGAGACGCGCAGCTTCAGGCCCTGGAGATCGCCCATGGTCTTGATTTGATGCTTGCCATTGGTGATGTGGCGGTATCCACCCAGGATCCAGCCGAGCGGCCGGGCCCGGCTCTGTTCGGCAGCGATGTCGGCCAGCTTGTTCATGTATTCGGTATTGGTCAGCAGGGCGACCGCGTCCTCCGGTTTGGCGAAGAGGTAGGGCAGGCCCAGGATGTTCAGAATGGGCGCGGCGGGGGACATGTTGCCGGTGAACACGGTGGCCAAATGCAGTTCGCCGGTGCGGAGCTGCTTGATGTTGGTCTGCTCGTCGCCCATGGAGCCGTTGAGGAAAATCTTGACGGTGATGGCCCCGTCGGATTCCTCCTCCACGATCTTCTTGAAGGTCTGGAGCACGATGTCATGCTGGGTGTTGGGCGGGTTGGCGGTGGCGCACATGATGGTCTGTTTCTTGTACGTGGCGGCGTCGGCGGCCGGAAAACCGAAGAGGCCGGCGATCAGGGCGAGGACGAGGACGGTGCGCATGGTATTTCTCCTGTTGCTCGGGGAAAGGACACCGTGGCGCCGAGGCACGACAGAAATCCGGTTGGGGCGGCCACGGTCGGGGCACGACGGCGAAACAACCGCCCCGGGGAACGGCTGGGCGTTCCCCGGGAAAACGGCCGGTGGGACTAGATGGTGCCGTCCCAGGTGGACACTTTGGTGCTCTTCATTTCCTCTTCGTCGAACCAATGGCTGGTGACGCATTTCGATTCGGTGTAGAACCGGATGCCGTCCTTGCCCAGGCAGTGGAGATCGCCAAAGAAGGACTGCTTGTGGCCGGCGAAGGGGAAATACCCCACCGGCACCGGGATGCCGACGTTGATGCCGACCATGCCGCCATCGGTATGGCGGGCGAATTCCCGGGCGTAGAAACCGGTCTGGGTGTAGATCACGGACCCGTTGGCGAAGCGGTTGCTGTTCATGATCTCCAGCCCGTGGGCAAAGGAACGGCAGCGCTTGACGCAGAGGACGGGACCGAAGATCTCCTCCTGACCGACCGTCATGGTCTCGGTCACCTTGTCCAGAATCGTCGGTCCCAGATAGTAGCCGTTTTCAAACCCCGGCACCTTGGTGTTCCGGCCGTCCAGCACCAGCTCGGCCCCCTCCTGGAGGCCTTTTTCGATCCAGGCGACCACCGATTCCCGGTGCTCCTTGGAGTACACGGGACCCAGTTGCGTTTCCTTGTCGTAGGCGGGACCGACCCGCAGTTTTTCCCCCAGCTCCTTGAGCTTGGCCACCAGCCGGTCGGCGATGGCGTCCTCCGCCACCACCACCGGCAGGGCCATGCAGCGTTCGCCGGCGCAGCCGTAGGCGGCGTTGATGATGCCGGCGGCGGTGCGGTCCAGGGCGGCGTCCTGCAGCACCAGTGCGTGGTTTTTGGCCTCGGTCAGGCACTGGACCCGCTTGCCCGCCGCCGCCGCGGCGGCGTAGATCTGGGAGCCGACCGAGGTCGACCCGACGAAGCTCACCCCCTTGACCAGCGGGTTGTTGATCAGTTCCGGCACGCCGGAGCGGTCGCAGGACAGGACGCTGATGCAGCCCGCCGGCAGGCCCGCCTCGCGGTAGAGGTCGGCCATCCGCAGGGCGGTCATCGGGGTCGCGCCCGCCACTTTCAGCACCATGGTATTGCCGCAGGCCAGACACAGGGGCGCCATCCACCCCATCGGGATCATGGCCGGGAAATTGAACGGCGCCAGGCCGACAAACACGCCGAGGGGTTCGCGGTAGAGGACGGTATCGTAGCCTTTGGACGCGTCCATCAGGCTCTCGCCCATGATCAGGTTGCAGATGCCGGCGGCGTGTTCGGTGGCTTCCTTGGCTTTGAGGACGTCACCCTGGGATTCGGCCCAGTTTTTGCCGTGCTCGCGGGCGCAGAGCATGGTGAGCTCGTCCATGTGCTTCTCGATGAGATTGCGCATGGCGAACATGACCTGGGACCGGCGGATGGGCGGGGTGGCGGACCATTCGGCATAGGCCTGGTGCGCCGACTCCACGGCGGCCTTGACCTCCTCCGGCGTGCAACGGGGCATCCGGGCCAGATGTTCGCCGGTGGAAGGGTTGAACACGTCGTAAAACTTGTCAGTCGCGGACTGGCGGTAGCCATTGTTGACGTAGTACTGCAGAATCTCGGCCATGGGGTTGTTCTCCTGAAACGGGGTTGGCGAAAGGGCACGGCACCTATCGGGCCGCCTGACTCGCGGACGGAGCTGTCTGGATAGGGGCAGTGTACCCGCGCCCCCCGGGATAGCAAGGAAAATTTTCCCAGGATTTCGCAAAACATGACCAAAAGTTCACATTAATATTACCAAATGGCGGCGGCGCGTGGATCCCCGGGCGGTATTTGGTTGACGCGCCGCCCGATTCCGGGCAAGGTGGGGACAAACCCCCGAACGATGAAAAGGAGAACAACCATGGCACGTGTGGTCATCACCGATTACGAATATCCCCATATCGACCTCGAGCGGGAAATTCTTGGCCTTGCCGGACACGAGGTCCTGGACTACCAGGCGAAGACCGAGGAGGCATTGCTGGACATCACCCGGGACGCGGACGCGGTGATCATCCAGTATGCCCCCGTGACCCGGCGGGTGATCGAAAACCTCCAGCGGTGTCAGGCGCTGGTCAAGTATGCCATCGGTATCGACAACATCGACGTGGCGGCGGCGACGGAACGGAAGATCCATGTCTGCAACGTCCCGGACTATGGCCTGGACGAAGTATCCAATCACGCTATCGCCATGCTGTTGTCCCTCGCCCGCAAACTCCCCCAGGCCGACCGCGCCCTCAAGGCCGGCACCTGGGGGACGGAACCGTTCCGGCCCTTGTGGCGGCTGGCCGGCAAAACCTTGGGCCTGGTAGGCTTCGGCGCGCTGGGACGGCTGGTGGCAAAAAAAATGGCGGGCTTCGGCCTGACCATAATCGCCTCCGATCCCATGATGGACCACGCGGTCGCCGCGTCTTTGGGGGTGGAGCCGGTGGATTTCGACGCGCTGTGCCGGCGCAGCGACTACATTTCCGTGCACTGTCCCCTGACCGCGGGCACCCGACACCTCTTCAACCGGGAAGCCTTCGCGGCGATGAAGGACGGCGTGGTGTTTGTCAACACCGCCCGCGGCGGGGTGGTGGATCAAACCGCGCTGATCGCGGCCATCACCTCCGGGAAAATTGCCGGCGCCGGGCTTGATGTGTACGAACAGGAACCGCTGCCGGCCGACAGCCCGCTCCTGACCTTCGACACGGTCATCACCACCGGCCACGTGGCCTGGTACAGCGAGGATTCCATCCGCTCCCTGCAACAGAAAGCCGCCCAGGAGGTGGTGAACATCCTCGCCGGCAATCCGCCCCTGCACCCGTGCAATTCATTTTAATACCACAGTGCAAGGATAGCCTGACCGGCGTCCGGCAAGGATACAGGGCTCGGCAGCAAGTTTTTGCTCCGGCGGTTCTCGAGCAAAAAATGGTGCGAGAAAAACATTGTGACGCCGCCCGCGCGGAGGCACGGCACCATAAAACTGGAGTCACGGGGTACAAAAACCGGCGAAAAGAAATTTTTGCTTGACTTTTTGCGAAGGATCTCGCAATCCGCCCTCATAGTAATGTATTGAGGGAGAGAAGAGACAGCGAACCACCTGTTTCTGATAAGGAGATGGTCATGCGCTATTTCTTGGCACTGGTACTGGCCGCCGGCCTTGTGGTCGCCGCCGGTTGTTCATCCCCGTGTTCACCGCCACCCCGGGTCTACACGACCAATTATGCACCGCCACCGCCGCCACCGGAACCGGTGTGCGATCCGTGCGCGGGATTCTAGCTCATAGTTAAGATTGAGATTGTGGTTATGTACACAGTCAATGTCCTCACCGTACCGTAATGCAGAGGATGATACCCACATTTTCATACTACTGTGTACGAGCTCTCTCCGCCGGGCGCCCATAACGGGGCGCCCGGTTTTCTTTGCCGCCGCCCATTTTCTTCCGCCAACCGGGCGCCGACCCGGGGGGCCTTGTCGTTTTTAGTACACCCACCGGACCACAGAACCTCCACTGACGACCTGCCGCCTCCCCGCGACATGACCGTGCCACGCTTGGAGGACGCTCGGAGGACGCTCGGAGGACGCTTGGAGGACGCTTGGAGGACGGTCGGAGGATGCTTGGGGGATGCTTGGGGGA
>JAJBSZ010000067.1 GCA_020861125.1 Planctomycetota bacterium
ATCCCGCGGTGGCATACCTCGCCAAAAACGCCGGCCTCGACTTATTCATGTTCCATTGCGAGCACAGCAGCTTCACCCTGGAGACGCTCCACGAAACATTTCTCACCGCCAATGCCCTCGGGGTGACCGGCATGCTCCGGGTACCCGGGTTGTCGCGGGAACACATCTCCCGAGCGCTGGACGCCGGGGCCGGCGGGGTCATGGTCCCTATGCTGGAAACGGCGGAACAGGCGGAGCTGCTGGTCCGCTACGCCAAATACCAGCCGCTGGGCGGCCGGGGCTTCACCGCCGGCGCGGCCCATACCGACTATGCCGGCGGTCGCCACCGGGAGGTCATGGACCGGCAAAACGCCCGGGTCATGGCCATCGCCCAGATCGAAACGGAACTGGCGGTAGACAACGCGGCGGCCATCGCCGCCGTTCCCGGCATCGACGCACTGCTTATCGGCCCGAACGATCTGTCGGTATCCCTGGGCATCCCGGGCGAGGTGACCCACCCGCGGGAACTGGAAGCCATCGATACGGTCGCCGCCGCCTGCCGGAAGCACGGTAAATTCTTCAGCCTGCACGCCGGCCCGGCCCTGGCGGACCGGTTCCGGGACCGGATGGATTTCATCATGCAGGGTCTGGACAGCGACTTTCTGGTAGCCGGTTTCGCCGCTGTCCGGCACTATGCCGACGCGGCCAACACCGCTCACCGGAGGTGAGGCCGCCCCTATTCGATCAAAACCTGGAGGTCCCAGCCTGCCCGCCCGCTGAGGGGGAGGTAACGCCCGTCGTCGATGCCGATTTCTTCCAGGATGATCCGGTTGAGGGTATCGTTCATGGCTCGGATCAGGTCGCCATGGCTGTCGGTGTCCAAGGCCAGGTTGTGCATTTCCTCCGGGTCCGCGTGGAGATCGTACAGTTCGATATCGTTGTACCGAAGCAGTTCTTCCATGGAACGGGGCGTGTTGTGTTCGCGCAGGGAAAAATACCTGGCGAACTTGTAGCGTCCGTCGTTGACGCAGCGGATACCGGACCGTTTGCCCAAATCCGGTTTGAGCGTTTGGATGGCGAGGCGCTTTTCGCTGGCATCGAGATCCTGGCGCCTTTTTATCGCCTGAATTTGCGTTATATAGGCCGCATCGGTGTAGGAGATCATGCCGTAGCAATACAGGCTGGCCGGCCGGACGGCGTCCGTGGCCGCCCGCTCCGGCGCCGCCAGTACGGTCGAGAAATCGTGGCCGCGGCGGTCGCCCAGCAAAAATTTTCGCCGGTCCTCGGGCAGGCCCGTCAGGCTGAGGAGGGTGGGTGCCAGGTCCAGGTGGTTGGTGAGGGCGGCGCAGCGTTTCCCGCCCGGGTAGGCCGGATGGGCCACGATCATCGGAACGTTCATCTGCTGCCGGTACACGGACGACCCCTTGCCGTGCATGCCGTGGTAGCCTCCCAGTTCGCCATGGTCGGCGGTGAAGACGATGATGGTCCGATCTGTCAGGGACAAGCTGTCCAGTTCCTGTAGAATGGTTTCGACGTGGCGGTCGCAGTCGCGGATGGTGTTGAAGTAGTAATTCTGCAATTTCCGCCAGCGCCGGTCCTCGTCCGGGAACTGCCCGACCAGAGCCGCCCGCGCCAACTGGTACTCGAGCTGCGCCGGCGGCCGCCCGGCCTCGGTCAGCGGCTGGTGCCGGCTGGCGGGCAGCGGCACGCTGTCCCAGGTGGCCCGGTAGAGTTCGTGATCGGGCGGCTGGGCCGGATTCATGCTGATGCCGCCATGGTTCAGGCTGCCCTGCCATTGGCGCGGCTGGTCCGGTTGGTCGGTGTCGATGAACATGACGTCGTGGGGATTGACCAGATTGACAGCGAGAAACCAGGGTTTGCCCTGACGCGATAACTCCTGCCCGGCGCCGCGCAGCCAGCCGACGGTTTGTCCGGTGGTTATCGCGTCGTAGAGATAGCCGCCCTGGGACCAGCCGATGACGTCGCCGATGCCATGGTAGTCCTTGAATCCGTACCCTTCCAAAATCTTGTGGAATCTGGGGGAGGGCTGCATGCCGATATCGATGGCGCCGTCCACGATCCGCGTCTGGTCCAATTCATTGGACAGATGCCATTTCCCTTTGTAAGCGGAGTAATAGCCGGCCGCGGTCAGGAGGGAGCCGAGGGTGCCCAGGGAGGGATCGAGGTCGTGGATGACCCACGGGAGGCCCATATTGTCGAACATGCCCGTGGTTGGCATATGCCAGCCGGTGTACAGGACCGACCGGGACGAGGTGCAGACGTTGGAACAGTTCTCGTGGCGGGTAAAGGTGGTGCCGCGGCGCATGAGTCGTTCCCGGCCCGGCACGGGAAACGGGTAGGTGTCGAAATGCCGTTCCTGGTCGGTGACGATGAGCAGGATGTTGTACCCGGCGGGCGGCCGGTCCGGCGGGAGAGGGGAGCCGGCTTCGTGTGCCGCCGCCGGCTGGAGGAGACCTGTCGGTCCGCCCAGGGCGGCGGTCACCGCCACGCCGGCCACGGTTTTCAGGAAGTCGCGCCGTCCTTCCGAGGAAATGGTTCGGCCGTCTTGGGAGGAGGGGACGGGCGGTACCGCGTGGTTGTTGTGCTGTGTCATGGTAAAGGTTCCTCGTAGGTCTTTCGCACCGGGAGCGGTGCGTCCTTGACCCCACCCTTACCCTCACCAGCAAGCCGCCTGCCGTCGGCCGGGGATCGGGCGATCCCGTCCACGGCAGCGTGCGCCTGCCATCTCCATTATCCCCCAGCCACCGTGACGCTTCCACCAATTTCTGGATGGATTGCGATCCGCATGGATTTCGTGGTCCCTCGAGCACGGCGGAAAATACGGGAAAAACCGTATGACGGAAACACGGGTCGGCGGTACCATTAGGTCGATGGCGGGCCTACGGCATTATGGATCTCTCCTGACAGGCCGCATGCCACAGGAAGTGGAGGCTCTGGATGGACAGCGAGAAAACCGTTCTGGTTCAGCTCAAAAAGGTCGCGAATCTGCTGGACCGGTTCATGAACGACGTACATGCAGTTCAAGGTCGACACCAAGGGCCGCCTATCCACGATCGAAGAGTTTGCCGACATTATCGTCCAATCCGGAGACAAAGGCTGGTTTTGCCGGGTAAGGTTTTCGGCATTCCATTATCCGGCAAGAACCCAGCCAGGCGGCCAGTATCGGCGGTCCTCCAGTAAGCAACGCTCGAATTCGAAAAATTTCCACTGGGCGCTTCCAGACGGGAGCGCCCCGTTGCATTGTGGCTTTGTTGCCGGTGGATACCCCATTTTTTTTCGGAAATGGCTGGATGGTAAACGGGTTTCATTTATACTCTATGGAGAAACTCAAGGGGATAAAAGGACGGAAACACCATGGTACCACTTTTCAGCCATCGTAAAACCGCCGCATCTTTCATCACGATCGGGCTGCTTGTTGTATGGTCGGGCGTCGCGTCGACGGCCGATTTTTCCATCGACGACTTGTACAGAAGGATCGGCGCGATCAAGGTGCAACCGGGACCAGACTCCTCGTCCATCGCCTCGGCCCAGGCCCTGCGTGCCGAGGCTCCAGCCATGGGGATGGTCACCTCCGCCACCGTCTCGGGAAGCGGAACCGCCTTCGGCTCGCAGCTCACCCTCTTCGATTCCTTCCTGGTCGACTCCTTCGGCAATTCGCCCTACGCTAATATGTATCTGGAGAGCAGTTATTTCTCCGTTGCCGGTTCCTTTACCCTTATACCGGAGGGTTACGGGTTTTTCCAAGGCTCCAATGTTCTCTCGGTCTTGAATGGCGCCATTTTAGATACCGGTAATAGTATTCATGGTTTGCCGGTGTCGGGTGATGGGTTGCTGGGCGGAACCGTGTTTATCGAGCTCAAGAATGGCCTCCTGAGCAACTCCACCTACTGCAATTACGGCGTCTTTACCGAAGCCGAACTGGCGATGTTCAAGGACCTCGGCTACGATATCGACCTGAAAAGCCAGTACGGTTACTCGGTGTATGGTAATGGGCAAGTCGAGGACAATACCACCGGCTTTTACGCCCGCAATGCCGCCGGCGATGGCTGGCTGGAAGGCGAGTACAACAGGAACGTCGGCGCCATCGGCCTCCACATCTATGGAGCCGGCAACACTATTACCCAATCGGCGGACATCTTGTCCGCCGGGGCCGGATCGGCCGGTATCCGCATCGATGGCCATGACCCGACTTTGTCTACCTACGGAAACAATTCGGTCACGGTGGCGCCGGACGTCCGGGTCCATGCCCACGGCGCCGATAGCAACGGTGTCCTGGTCGCCTATGGCAAAAACCAAGTCCTGGTCAACCGGGGCGAAATCGCCGCCATGGGCGAGGGCGGCGTCGGTGTCCGCTTTGACTTCGGCACCAACGTCTTTGGCAACGAGTACCGCGGCTCCTGGAAATGGGTCGATGAAGATGGCACCACCAATTATTTGAACCTCGCTAACCAAGGGCTGGACGGGGCGCTGGTGACGCAATTCGACGTCACCGGCACGGTGGCCGGAAGCGCGGCCGCCATCTATATTGGCGATACGGCATTGGTCGAACAAATCAACATCATGAGCGGGGCCGCCCTCTACGGCGACATCATTTCCGATTGGGACAAAAACGACACGCGGCTGCAAATTCCATCAACCGACATCGACACCACCACCCTCAGTTTCGGCTGGCTGGCGGATGCCGACGGAAAGGTGACCCCGACCGCCGACAGCGATTTTTCCCTCACCTACCAAGGCAATATCCTCGGCCGCACCGGCATGAACGTCCTCTTGGCGGGCGGCACCCTGTCCTGGCAGGGCCGGATGGACATCATCGAGTATACCCAGGAGAGCGGCACCACCCTCCTGGGCATCATCGGCGAGAGCGCATCGGTGATCAGTGCCGATACCATTACTCTTGAAGCCGGCTCGTTCGTTGGGGTGACCAGCGGCAGTTTCCTGTATAGCACGGCGATGGAGGGGAACTCGATTCCGGTTCTCACTTTCGACTCGGCCAGCTTCACCAATAATGCCACGTTGGTGGATTCTGGCGGTACCGTAGCCATCGGCGCCTATGAGTATACCTACGGCGCGCCGAGCTGGCTGGACGCCAACACAGTTGGTATTCAGCTGACCGGTGCCCGCTACAATCCCCAGCGCGGCGCCACTTCCGCCACCACCGCGCCCCTGGCTCTGGCCTTGTCCAACCCGGCCGGCGACGCCGTGTTTGGCCGCAGCCGGGATCTGTTCCAGTACCGCCGCGCGGCAGGCCTGCGCCGGTATCATCCGGACCTGTGCCCACCTGAAACCTTTACCGGAATTAATCTCTGGGCCTCGCCCACCTTTGGCCATACCAGCCGGAGCGGCGGAACAAATTACAGCGTCAGGAATTGGGGCCTCAATATCGGCATGGACAAGTGGTTCAATTCTTGCTTCTTCGCCGGCGCGGCCCTGTTGCTGGACTTCCCGGAATACCGGTCCACCGACGCCGACGTCGATGCCCACCGCGTGGCCGGCGCCCTGTACGGCGGCGTCATGCTTCCCGAAGAGGTAGAACTGGGCCTGTTCACCGCCTTCGGCAACACGCGCCACAACCAGAAGCGCCGCGTTCTGAACCAGCGCCATAGTAGCCGCTACAACGCCGAAAACTTCAGCATCGGCACGAACCTCGGCCGCACCTTCCTGTTCTCGGACAACCGCGCCTTACTCCGACCCTTCGCCTCCTACGACTTTACTCATCTCCACGTCCGGGGCCATGGCGAAAGCCTGGGTACCTATGCCTTGGACTACCGCTCCACCAGCTACGACCTCCACCGCCTGAAAGCGGGCACGGATTTTGGCTGGCTGTTTGATTCGGGCGCCTGGGTCGGCGGGGAGGTATTTTATTACGGCCTCTACGGTGACCGTGCCGCCCGGACCACCGCGTCGTTCAGCCTCGATCCCCAGGGCAATCGATTTACCAGCCTTGGCGACCGCATGGATCGCCACAGCCTGGGTCTAGGCGTGCGGGCGGGCATGGCCCTGACCGAAAGGGCCAGCGTCAAGGCTGAATATTCCTTGATCAGCGGCAAACGGGACAAACACCATGTCGCCGACATCACTTTCGCCGTTGGTTTTTAATGCACGGCGGAAGTACGGGAAAAAACCGTGCGGCGGAAACACGGCCGGTGGTACTATTGCGCTGGTGGCAGGCCTACGGCACCATTTAGTACTTTTCACCTTTATTCTTATCGTCCTGTTCACCTATATCTTTTTGCAGGACTGGACTGCCGCCCATCGTCCCAATGGTTACCATTCCCGTGAGCCTCGAACCGGGTGCGGTGTTAGGATTTAACACGGCGCTGGACTAACGGCGCTGGACTATACCCGGAACGGGTATCTGCAGATTGGCGGTTTTCTGGTGTGCCGCCTGGTGTTGACCGCTGCCCTGTTACCGTCATTGTGGTGGCGAAGAGGCCATCTCTACCAGCATCCCTTCCGCCTTCGTACCCAACGAAGACAAGGGCGGATTTTGTGAAGTGATACTGACCGCCCGGTGCGGCTCAGGCGAGAACGGAAGCAGTGCTGGAGGAATCTTGTGCGGAACGCATTGTCCACCGACTATCAGGTCGGGTGGAGATGTGATTCACCAAGAAATGCAAAATGAAGGAAAAGATTGTCTGGGTTTTCTGCGGCGGTGATCGTTGGTATGCTGTTTTATACCAAACACCATTTTCCAACTGACCGCCGAAGCGACATTGCGCCGATTGCACCAAACTAACGGTGAAGAGAAGGGAAAGTAACCGCATACCGACAGGCCCATATCGAAACCGTGGGGTGAAGTCAGGTTTTATACCAGTTTTTTGACTGAATGGGATCGCGCCGGCCCATTGGCTGAACGGAAAACCGATTCCTACAGGCAGCAGGCCGCTCCGGACATCGAAAACTTCCACCGCCTGACCAAATTAAAGCCCCTGCCGCTGAACGGCAGGGGGAACACCATGGAACACGGGAGGAATCAAAACGCCAAGCCGACATCCGCGGTGATACGGTGGTCGTGGTATTTTTTGCGGCCTTCGTAGGCGTAGTTGACGCCCAGGTCGAAGCGGTTGGCCTTGATCGCCTGGACACCGGCGGTCACCCGCCCGCCCCAATGGCTGGCACCGATACCGTATACCTTCCATTCCGAGCCGGTCCTGGAAGCGAAGCCGGGGCGGTTGTTCATCGAGCGTTCCTTCATGTTGCCCAGCGAACTCACGAAGGTAAGATCCAGCGACGGCGTAATGAACCAGTCGCACCCGGCGGCGTAGGTTTTGGCGAAGGCGACACCGACCGGGATTTCGTAATAGTTCTGGCTTTCCCACGGCGAATCGTCAGCGAACCCACCAACAGTGTAGGGAATGTCCTTGCCCGGTATATGGGCGTAGTCGAACCCGGCATGGGGGGTGATAACAAAGGAGTTTCCGAGGTCCAGACGCTTGCCGACTTCGAGACTGGCGGCATACCGTGTGGAGTTGGCCTTCCCGCGAGAACCGTAGGCGTCGGTACCAACATAACCGCCTTTTACTTTTTGACTGGCCAAACCCACCATGGTCGACCCGTTCACGTACCACCCGTCGCAGAAGCGATATTCACCGAAGAGGGTAAATCCCCAGGTTTCATCGCGAATTTTAGCGAACTCATCAAAACCATAATTGTAATATTTGAGGTTGCCGACCTCGTAGGAAGCAGACAGACCGGCCGTCCATGTATCGTTCCCAAACTTGTACCCGAGGGCTACGGCGGTGGGTGAGAACTTGGTTTTCTCGAACCGGTCAACGCTATCGTTTTTCTTGTTCTTCATCGTTACGAACCGCTGCATTCCCGACACGAAGATTTCACTCTGCGGGGTCAGGTAGGCCGAGGACGTAAAATCGACGGCGGAAGCCAAACCGGGCAGGATGAAACAAAGAAGCAGCATGACCTTGGTTTTAAACATTAATATTCCCTCCTAAGTTGAACTGTATTAAACTAATATAGGACGCGGTCGAAAAAACGCAACCCGCTTTTATTGGATTTCAAACCTTGTTGTAATAAAAAACCCCTGCCGCACAGTGGCAGGGGCACAGCATTTCACTTCGGGGAGGAAATGCTATGGGACTATGGTAGTGTGTGTGTAGCGTGGTACATAATTCGGTTCGTTCCGGCTGCGGGCGGCTTCTCGCGAATTATGCGATGCATTGACCTCGCGTTCAAAGTCGGAGGAGGGGTTTCTGCAACCGGACATTATGATAGTAAATATAAAAGCAATAAGTATGCGCTTCATAATATCTCGACCGAGTATAGTAAATTATCGAAGTGATTCATTGATTCTCCATGCTTCTTCTCGGCGTTCTTTCGCATCAATGGGATGCGTTATTGCTTCAAATCCTTTCGGTGTGG
>JAJBSZ010000232.1 GCA_020861125.1 Planctomycetota bacterium
CGTTTCCTTTGCTTGCCGCGCGGCGGGCATTCCTTTCGAAAAATTTTTGGGAAAGCGGATCCTTGCCACGCGCTCTGGCGGTGCCCGGCCGCCGCCGCACCGACCGCCCCCGGCGTGGCCCATCGGAAGCCTGCGTGAACAGATACGCCTCACGCGAAGAGTGGACACCGTCGCCGCGATTCCCGGCGGCAAAACCCGCGTCTGAAATCTGGAAATTTTCGCCGGACGCGGGTTTTTAGTTTCATTTACGCGCACTACGGATAAAATTGATACCGACTCCGAGGCTGCCGCCTGCGGATCCGGCTGTGGGGAGAGGTATGCGAAACAGGTGGTGGTGGGCCGTTTCCGTGGTAGGTGGAGCTGTTATTCTGGCCGTCCTTTCGGGATGCGGCGGCCGGGAAAAACCGTATTACGGATACGGGGGATCCGCCGCCGGCGCCTGCGCCGCCTGTGCGGCGCCGCCATCCGCCCCCGTTGCCAGCGTCCCTGGTGGATAACGACAATGCTCAAAGGCTTTTTGCTGTTTCCCGGTCAAGGTTCGCAGGTGGTCGGCATGGCCAAGGATGCCTATGAGGCCGGCGGCCACGCGGTGGCGCTGTTCGAGGAGGCGACCGAGATCCTCGGCTTCGACTTCCCCGAAATGGTGTTCGAGTCGGATCCGGAGACTCTCGCCCGTACCGAGAATTGCCAACCGGCGCTGCTGGTGGCGAGTCTGGCTCTGCTGGACACCCTGCGCGAGCGCCGGCAGTTCACCATCCTCGGTGCGGCCGGACTGTCCCTCGGCGAATACACCGCCCTCACCGCGCTGGAGAGCATGGACTTCGCCGATGCCGTCCGGCTGGTGCGGCGGCGCGGCGAGTTGATGGAGGAAGCCGGTCGCGGCAAGGACACCGGCATGGCGTCGGTCATCGGTTTGGAGGGCCCGGTGGTGGAAGAGGTTTGCGCCCGGGTCAGTGCCAGCGGCGTCGGGCTGGTGGTGCCGGCCAACTACAATTGTCCGGGACAGGTGGCGATTTCCGGCGACCGCCCGGCCCTGGCTCAGGCGGAGACGGAGCTGAAAGCTGCCGGCGCCCGCCGGGTATTGCCGCTGAACGTTTCCGCCGCTTTCCATTCGCCGTATATGGAAGCGGCCCGAACCGGTCTGGCGGCGGCGCTGGCGGATGTGGCGATGCGCACGCCCATGGCGAAATTCGTCAACAATGCCGACGCCCAGGTCATGACCGATCCGGAGGCGATCCGGGAATCTCTGGCCCGGCAGGTGGTGGCGCCGGTGAAATGGGAGCAGTCGTGCCGTGGCATCGTGGGTGGCGGCGACACCATGTTTTACGAGGTCGGCCCGGGCAAGGTGTGTGCCGGGTTGATGAAACGCATTGCGCCGGAGGCGACGGTGGTGTCCATCAATTCCCTTGAGGACATCGACAGTCTGCCGGATTAGGACCGGCGTTTTCTGGTGTTCTCCCTCCGTCGCTTTCATCCGCGACGGATTTCTTTGTGTTCAGTCAACCCGAGGAGGAAGTGCATGCGCGGCAAAAACGCGGTGGTGACCGGCGGCGCCAGGGGCATTGGCGAGGCGATTGCCCGGCTCATGGCCCGAATGGGCGCCAACATCATCATTTGGGACGTACTGGAGGACCAGGCCAAGGCGACGGCCGAGGCGTTGGCCGGGGAATTTGGCGTGAAGACGGCTGGTCTGGCTGTGGACGTCACCAAGGGCGAGTCGGTGGATGCCGCGGTGGAGACGGCGGTAGCCGCGTTCGGCAGTATTGACATTCTGGTCAACAATGCGGGTATCACCCGCGACGGCCTGATCATCCGCATGAAGGAGGAGGACTGGGACCAGGTGCTGGCCATCAACCTCAAGGGGGTTTGGCAGTGCACCAAATCGGTGGGTCGGGTGATGTTGAAGGCGCGGAGTGGCGCGATTGTGAATATTGCGTCGGTGGTGGGGGTTATGGGCAATGCCGGCCAGGCGAATTACTCGGCGTCGAAGGCTGGGGTTATTGGTTTGACCAAGACGTCGGCCAAGGAGTTTGCTTCCCGTGGGGTCCGGGTGAATGCCGTGGCGCCGGGGTATATCCGTACTGCCATGACGGATAAATTGACGGAGGAGCAGCGGTCGCGGATGCAGGCGTTGATTCCTCTTGGGGAGTTGGGCACGCCGGAGGATGTGGCGGATGCGGTGGGTTTCCTGGCTTCGTCTGCCGCGCGGTATATCACGGGGCAGACCATCAATGTCTGCGGCGGCATGGTGATGTAGCCGTTGAAATAGGTACGACAAACCCGGGCTCCAGGCCCGGGTTTTTTTTGTGTCGGCTGTGGCGACAAGCCGAAGGCGGGCAAGCGCACCGAATTCGGAATACCTGGGCGTCCGGCACGGACTCGCTGGGGGGTCCGGGGGCGCGCGACCAGCGCCCCCGGATCCTAAATCAATGGAGTGCGGGAAAGAGTAAGCAGGTGATTACCACGAAAAACGCGTCGGCAAGATAACCCGCACGACTTCCGTATTGAGGCGGCCAGGCCCCGGTAGGGGCCGGCGCCGCCGTCCGTATCGGGAAAAAATCGCCCGCGGCCCAGATCTGCGGGCCCGCCCGAACTTCTCAGACCGTGACCAGGCAGTGCCTCGCGCCAACCCACGAAAACCGGGACGGCCTGAGCCGTCCCGGGGAGTGACCGGTACTGGATGCCACCGTGACGCCTTCAGTCGAAGGCGTGGCCGGAGGAGCCGAGGACTTTGTTGTTTTTGTGGATGTAGAGTTCCTTGAGGGCTTCACGGGCGGGGCCGAGGTACTTGCGCGGGTCGAATTCTTCCGGCTTGGTCCACAGCACCTTACGCACGGCGGCGGTCATGGCCAGCCGGCCGTCGGAATCGATGTTGATCTTGCACACCGCCGATTTCGCCGCTTCCCGGAGCTGGTCTTCGCCGATGCCGACCGCGTCCTGCAGCTTGCCGCCGTACTGGTTGATCTCCCGGACCAGTTCCTGGGGCACCGACGACGAGCCGTGCAGGACGATGGGGAAGCCGGGGATGCGCTGTTCGATTTCCTTGAGGATGTCCAGACGGATCTCCGCTTTTTGCCCCGGCTTGAATTTGTAGGCGCCGTGGGAGGTACCGATGGAGATGGCCAGGGAGTCGCAGCCGGTTTTCTTGACGAAATCCTCGACCTGATCCGGCTCGGTGTAGGTGTGGTGCTCGGCCGAGACGTCGTCTTCGACGCCGGCCAGCACACCCAATTCGCCCTCGACCGTGACGTCGTGCTTGTGGGCGTATTCCACCACCTTGCGGGTGAGTTCGACGTTGGTGTCGTAATCGTGGTGGCTGCCGTCGATCATCACCGACGAGAAGCCGGATTCGATGCAGCTGACGCAGAGCTCAAAGGTGTCGCCGTGGTCGAGGTGCAGGGTGATGGGGACGTTCCGGCCACCGTTCAATTCCTTGGCGTACTCGACCGCACCCTGGGCCATGTACTGCAGCATGGTCTGGTTGGCGTATTTGCGGGCGCCGGAACTCACCTGGAGGATCACCGGACTTTCCGTCTCGGTGCAGGCCATGACGATGGCCTGGAGCTGCTCCATGTCGTTGAAATTGTAGGCGGGAATGGCATAGCCGCCCTTGACCGCCTTGGCGAACATGTCGCGGGTATTGACCAGGCCGAGTGCCTTGTAACTGACTGCCATTGTTGGGACTCCTTTTCGAGAAACGGTGGATGGTAGGCCGGACGAGCGCCCAAAGGGTGCAAAAATACCGCCGGATGGCCGGCAAGGCAAGGATATTCCGCCCCTGACGGAACGGTCCGGCCACTGGTCAGCTATGGCACGGGCACGGTGCGATGCGAGCGCCGCGAGTGGAGCCGCCGACCAACTTCGCACCGGTGCTGTTGCGTCTAGTCCAAACTTCCGATAAACAAGACTGTAAATCCGTATCCAAACTTCGTATACTTGATGCCTTGATTTCGAGGGGTACACTGGCGGTAACTTCATGGGCGCTCACGAAGGAATGGAGGGTGAGTCATGCGGGTATTGTTTCGCGGTCTGCTGCCGGCGGCGGCGGTTTTGTTCTGGACAGTAACCGCCTCGGCGGCGGCAATGATCTCGGTTAGCGACAACGCAACGTATGCGAACCTCGACGCCGGGGTTACCGGTTCCAGCCTTATCTCCGGCGCCACCACGGAAATGGTTTCGGGCGGGGTGGTCGGCAGTGCCGGCAACGGGCATTCCATATTCGGCGGTCGTTCCACCGGCGGCAACGTCGTCGGATGCATCCTGACCATCACCGGCGGACGGGTATGGGTGAGCACTTCTGGCAGTACTTCCACCGGCGGTATCGCCGCTGGCGGCATCGCCTATACCGGCAGCACCAATAACAATGCCGTGATAATGTCCGGCGGCCAGGTGGACGACGAGGTCTGGGGCGGCTGGTCAACCGACGACGCCACCAATAATCGGGTTACCATTAGCGGCACGGCGGTGATCGGCGCCAACGGGGGGTGGGGCGACGTCACCGGCGGCCTGTCCCGCGACGGCACCGCCGACAACAACCACGTGGTCATCGAGGGCGGTACCATTCTGGGGGAGGTGGTCGGCGGCCGGAGCGATTCCAGCACTTCCGACCATGCCGCCTCGAACAATTCCGTCACCATCAGCGGCGGCAGCATTGGCGAATCCATCATCGGCGGGGCGGCCGCGAATGGCGCCGCCACCGGTAATGCGGTGATCATGACCGGCGGATCGGTGCTCGAACATGTTGTCGGCGGCTACAGCGACAGCGGCGCCGCCACCGGCAACACGGTGACCATCACCGGTGGCACCATCGGGGAAAACATCGTCGGCGGCTATACCGATAACGGCGATGCCACCGGCAACACCGTTCGTCTCGGCGCCGCCACCGTCTCGGCCACCACCCAAATCCTCGGCGGATATTCCGAAACCCCCGGAAATGATGTCAAGACCGGCAATACGCTGTACCTCACCGGCTTCCGCGGTTCCGTCAACCAGATCAACAATTTCGAACACTACAACTTCCACCTGCCGGCCAGCCTGGCGGACGGGGACACCCTGGTGACCATCACCGGCGGCGTCTCCACCGACATGACTGACAGCACGGTGGACGGGATTTTCATCGACGGAACGAGTTCCCTGGTGTCTTCCCACAGCGTGACGCTGATCAGCAACGCCACCGGCACCTTCGCCGCCACCACCATCCAGGCGGCCAAGGGCACCACCCTGCTGCTGGACGCCACGGTGGAACTAGTGGGCGGGGAGTTGATCGCCACCTTCGGTGACGCCAGCCCCACCGGCGGCGGCGGGGGCGTATCGGTCAACCCGCAGGGCAAGGCGCTGGCGCAGAGCCGTATCGCCGGTTTGACCATGCTCGGTCAGGGAGCGGATCTGGTGGCGGACGATCTCTTCGTCAGTGCCGCCGCCGGCCAGACCTACCGGGAAGACGGTGCCGGCCCGGTGTTTTTCAGCGCCTTTTCCTATGCCGACCAGCGGGTGAAAACCGGCAGTCACGTGGATGCCGACGGCTGGTCGCTGTTGGCCGGTCTCGCCTGGCGGGCCAATGCCGAGGGAACCGGCTGGCTGGCCGGGGCTTTCTTTGAAACCGGCCGCGGTTCCTATGACGGGTACAACAGTTTTTCCACCGCGCCGCAGGTGCATTCCAGTGGTGACGTGAAGTACCATGGCGGCGGTGTCATCGGCAGCTACCGGTTTGTAACCGGTACCCGTATCGAAGCCAGCTTCCGCGCCGGCCGTCTCGATACCGACTACCGGGCGAGGGGTTTTGTGGGTGGTGTGCAGCCCCGGTACGACCTCGATTCCACCTATTACGGTTCGCATGTGGGCATCGGTCAGGTGGTGGAATTGACGCGGTGTCTGAATCTGGATCTCTCTGCCAAGTATTTGTGGACCCGGCAGGCCGGCAAGTCGGTGGCGATTGTGGGCGAGCGTACCCGTTTCGAGGGTGTGGATTCCCAGCGGCTGCGGGCGGGCGGCCGTCTCGGGTATGCCGGGGCGGTGGTCAGTCCCTATGTCGGCGCGTATTTCGAATATGAGTTTGACGGCAAGGCCCGGACGGCCAATCGCGTGACCGGGGTGCGGTATTCGTCGCCCACCACCCGTGGTGCCACGTATACCGGGCAGTTGGGGGTGCGGTTTACGCCGGTGCGGTGTCTGGATGTGGATCTGGCAGTCCAGGGGCATTGTGGCCGTCGGGATGGGGTGAGCGGCCGGTTGGGTCTCGGTCTCAGCTTTTAGCGAAAACTGGACATCGGCAATCCCATGCGGCGAACCGTACGGTTCGCCGCGGCTGATCGGGGCATGCCGAAGGCAGGAATGGCTGCGAAGTCAGGCTGGCTGGGTGTCCGGCCCGGACTCGCTGGGGGGTCCGGGGGCGCGCGACCAGCGCCCCCGGATCATTAATCATTGGAGTGTGGGAAAAGAGCAGGAATACTCCACGGTACGCACGATGGCAAGGTATTCCCGCACGACTTCCGTAGTGAGGCGGTAAGGACCGCAGGGCCCGGCGCCGCCGTCCGTTCCGGTAAAGTATCACCCGCCGATCCCGTGGTCGTGCCGCAAGCCCGCAAACCCGCAAGCCGCTGGCCGGTTTTTTCCGAAAAAAAACCCGGTTTTTTTCAAGAAATTCCCGTGAATGGTCGAAAGAAACTCCTTGCGGAGGGAAAGTGTCATTGTCGGCTGGCGCCTTGTGGTCGGGGCCGGCCGGTGGGACAGAGACGGGAGGAGCGGCGGCATGTATGAGAAAACCGTGGTATTGCGGAAAAAGGGGCACTGGTACGTCCTGAATTCGAGGACCGGCGATGAGCGGGAGATCATCCTTACCCTGATGGAATACGCCGATCAGCAGAAATACGATATCAACCGGGATGAAGTCTATTCGTTGATGGAAAAACTGGGCTGGAAGCTGGAAGTCTACATACCCGGTCTCGGCGCGGCGTAAGAGCCGGTCCACCGGGAGCCAACTCAACCGGCGGCAACCGCCGCCCGGATGCGGCGCAATGCCAACAGAGTGGCCCATCGTCCGGGGGACGGTGGTTTTTTTTGCGGCCCGGAGCGGGCCGTGGCGGCTGTTGGCCGGGCCGCCAAAAAGGTTATCGGACCGGCGGGAAATTATATCGCCTGCCTGAATTAGGTCCACTTCCGGGGCGAAGGGGTCGATAATACAAAGGAATTCGGGAGCCCCGGCGGCACACCGAAAGCGGATCGGCAGCATCTGGGACGAGCGTATGGCAGAAGACATGGAGTACCAGGAAGATCACCGAGAGGTGAGGCGGGCCAGGGGATATCCGCGTTTCGGTTCCTTTTTCACCATCGCGGTGGCCATCCTCATGCTCTTCGGCGCCGCCAGCCGCATCGGCAAGGCGCCGGAAATCCCTGTGCTTTTTGGCATTGATCAAGCCGAGGAGCAGCGCCTGCAGCGCTACGACCGGCAGCGGACCGCCATCATCCTGGGCACGGTACCGGGCGAGCGATCCCTCCGGCCTGGCGTCGGCGACTCCCTGCGCAGCGCCAACGCCGTATTGCCACCCATCCGGCTGGACGCCGACGGCTACGGCGGCGGCCTGCGACCGGGGATCTCGGCCTTGGGGCCGGCAGGTTTACCGGGGTATGAGACCGATGACGGTGTGGCCGACGCCGGCGGCGGAGGGTCGATACGGGCGGCCGGCGCCTCGGGTGCCGACGCCGGCACCGGCGGCCGGGTATCGGACGGCGGCACCTACACGGTGGCGGCAGGTGACACCTGGGCCCGCATCGCCAAGCGTTTTCTCGGCGACGCCTCCCGCTGGCGGGAGATCGAAAACGCCAATCCCCAATCCCGCACCGGGTTGAAGGTGGGCATGCGGCTGGTAATCCCGCAGTAATTGCGGGGATAGGGACGGATTGTTTTTGGCCGGACCGGGCGATTGACTCACCGGTTGCGGCGGGATAGAGTACTCTTGGACCGCGCTGGCGGTAGAGGACGCGGCGACGCGTCCTTTTTTTCTGTCCCGGCCGCGGCGGGCGGGGGAGGGGGACGTGACGGCCTGTCGTTGTCTGCCGGTACGGTGACCTTTCCCGACTATCCCGCGGGCTCGGTCTGGCAGGGGGGGGGCGGCCGATCTTCCACCGCGTATTGGTGGGTTCCGGCGAAAGGGCCGGGGGTTTCGGGCGACAGTTACTTGAATCGCTGCCCAGGAGCACATACGATATGCGGCATATTTCTGCCGGGTGG
>JAJBSZ010000474.1 GCA_020861125.1 Planctomycetota bacterium
GCCATAGGCCAGTTTTTTGCTTCCACCGAACCCGCGGTATCAGGTCAATCGGCCCGGCGGGCCAGGGAGTTCGTATGCTGCATATTCTCTTCCTGGTGCCATATCAGGAGATCCAAACGATGGTGGAGGCGGTTTTTGCCGAACGCCCCGATCGGGATGGGTTGCAGCCCCATATCCGGATCGCCTGCCGCTACCGGTGGCGACACGAGGCCGAACCGTATGACGCGGTTATCGCCCGGGGCTTCACCGCCGGCGATTTCCGAAACCAGGCCGTTCCCCATGTCGAGCTCCGGGTGAACGGCTACGATATTCTGGCGGCGGTGCGCGCCTGTGCCGACATTTTCGGCTGTCGCCACGTGGTGGTGGTCGGCACCGCCGCCATGGTCTACGGTGCGGAAAAGCTCGACGGGTGTTGGAACGGCGTTCGAGTCGGGACCCGCACCCTCGAGCGGCGCGAAGACATTCCCGCCACGGTCGCCGCCGCACTCGCCGACGGCGCCGATGCCGTGGTCGGCGGGTTGTCGGTGCACGAATACTGCCAGGCGGCGGGTATACCGAGCCAGATGATCCTCTCGGGTAAAGAGTCCATCAGCCATGCCGTGGACGAGGCGGTGGCGATGGTGCGGCTCAAGCGGCAGGAGGAAGCAAAACGCCTCCGTCTGCGGGCGATCATGGACTATTCTTTCGGCGGCATCGTCTCTTTCGCCGGCGACGGCCGGGTCGATATGATGAACGCCTATGCTGCCGCCTTCTTTGCCGTCGACCCCAGCACGGCCGGGTTGACCATTGACACCCTCATGCCGGAGCTCGCCTACCACTCCGTCTTTACCACCGGACAGCCGCTGACCGATGTCCTTACCCTCGGCCGGACCGGCCGGGTGGTGGCGGTCAACTGCGCCGCCACCGGCGGCGAGGGCGGGGCGGTCCTGACCTTTCAGGATGTCACGGAGATCCAGGAGTTGGAGGGAACCATCCGGAAAAAGATTCACCGCCAGGGATTTGCCGCCCGCTACCGCTTCGCCGACATTATCCACTGCGGCGACAGCATGCGCCAGACCATCGCCGTGGCGGCCAAGTATTGCGCCGTGGATGCCAACGTCTTTCTCTACGGCGAAACCGGCACCGGCAAGGAACTCTTCGCCCAAGGCATTCACAACGCCAGCGGCCGCCGTCAGGCGCCCTTCGTGGCCATCAACTGTGCCGCCCTGCCCGAACACCTCCTGGAAAGCGAATTGTTCGGCTATACCGACGGGGCCTTCACCGGCGCCGCCCGGGGTGGCAAGCCGGGGCTGTTCGAGCTGGCCCACGGCGGCACCATTTTCCTGGACGAGATCGGCGACATACCTCTGGGTCTCCAACCGCGGCTGCTCCGGGTGATCCAGGAACGGGAAATCATGCGCCTCGGCCATAACCGGATCACGCCGGTGAACGTCCGGGTTATCTCCGCCTCTAACCGCAATCTAAAAAAGGCGGCAGCCACAGGCGCTTTCCGCCAGGATCTCCTGCACCGGCTGGATACGCTGGTGCTGGCTATCCCGCCCCTCCGGGCCCGCCGCGAGGATATCCTTCCGCTGGCGGAACACTTTCTCGCCGCCGACCGGGCCGGCACCGGCCGCGACCCCCTGGAGCTTGCCGACGCGACCCGACGCCTGCTTCTGGAGTATTCCTGGCCCGGCAACGTCCGGGAACTCCGGAACTTCTGCGAGCGGCTGGGAGTGATTGTCACCGGCAATCGGGTCGACGCCGCCACGGCGGAACAGGTACTCGACCAGTACCGGGAATGGGACGCCGCATCGGAATCGAGCCCGCCGCCCACCTTGGCGCACCGGGAACGGGAACACTTGCTGGCGGTGCTGGCGGAAGTGGGGTTTTCCCGAGCCGCCGCAGCAAAACGTCTCGGTATCGACAAAAGCACCCTCTGGCGGCGGATGCGAAAACATCGCCTGCTGTAATTGCAAAATCGTGCTCATGCGATCCATCAAAACGCAATAAGATGCAAGTCAGACGTCATGCCGGTGTCGGCGGGCGGTAATTTTACCGTCAATAATCGCAATAATTCCGACGAGTTGTATTGGCGGCACCGTGATCCAAAAGGATTGGCACGTTTTTTGAATAAAATCCCGACATCACTGTAACGATTTGCACCGCGCCTCAGGTACCGCGCGGTGTATCGGAGACTCGCCGTCGGTGCGGCCGAGATGGGCAGGGGACTCGGATGAAGGAAAAAGCGTTAGGGGCGATGATTCCCGCTGGCGCCCTCTTGGCGGGCTGCTATTGGCTGTACACCAGTGTGACGGTGGAGAAGGTATACGATGCCGCCGGTCCTGGCTCCGGGTTTTTTCCGGCGGTCGTGGCTGGCGGGTTGATCGTCACCGCCACCCTGCTGCTCCTGGGCGGCGGTGACGGGTACGGCTTGCGGCTGGTCCATCTGCTGCCCGTCGCCGGCTTGCTGCTGGTGGTGGTGCTCGGCCATCTTGTCGGCACCCTGCCGGCCCTGGCGGTATTCCTGCTGTTGTGGCTTCACCGCATCGCCCGCTACGGTCTCCGTTTCAGCTTGGCGGTGACGGCGGTGGCAACGGCCCTGTTGTGGCTGGTGTTCGACTACCTCGTCGCCGTGAATTTTCAGGCCGGCGTCCTCATCCGGATGCTTGTCACCTGATTCTGCCCGACAGGCCGCCATGGCCTGGCCCGGGTGAGGGGAACAGATGCAAACCGTTCACATGCTCGCCAATGGCATCGGCATTGCCCTGCTGCCGCATAATCTCCTCGCTCTGGTGGTGGCGGCGGTGCTGGGTCTGATCGTGGGCGCCATGCCTGGGATCGGCGCCGTCACCGGCGTGGCTCTCCTACTGCCCCTCACCTTCAGCCTCGAACCGACCACGGCGATCATCATGCTCTGCGCCATCTACTACGCCAACATGTACGGCGGTTCCTACAGCGCCATTCTCCTGAACATCCCCGGCGATTCCTCGGCCGTCATGACCACCCTGGACGGCTATCCCATGACCCGGCAGGGACGGGCCGGCAAGGCGATTTTTACCGCCAATATCGCCTCTTTCATCGGCGGTACCATCGGCATGATCGTCCTCACCTTTGTCGGGCCCAGCCTGGCTGCCTTCGGCCTGCGCTTCGGGCCGGCGGAGATGACCTCGCTCCTCCTCATGGCGATGACCTCCCTCGGCTGGATGCTGGGTGAGAGTCCGCTCAAAGGATTTCTTTCCACCCTGATCGGCATGCTACTCGCCACCATCGGTCTGGAACCGATCACCGGCATGGCCCGGTTCAATTTCGGCGTGCTCGAGCTCCTTTCCGGGGTTCCCTTCATTCCCCTGGTGATCGGCCTGTTCGGCTTCTCGCAGGTCATCGTCATGGCGGGCCGGGGCGAGGCCCGGACCGGAGACCTCCCGCGGCGCATCCGTATCCGGGACAGCCTGCCCGACCGGGCGGAATGGCGGCGCATCCTGCCGCCGACCCTCCGTTCGGGACTCTTGGGCACCGTGGTCGGCATCCTGCCGGGCGCCGGCGGTACCATCGCCAATTTTTTCGGCTATATCGTCGAGACCAAGGTCGGTCGCCACCGGGCGGAAATGGGCACGGGGATGATCGAAGGGGTAGCCGCCTCGGAAGCGGCCAACAACGCCGCCGTATCCGGCGCCCTGGCACCGTTTCTTTCTCTGGGAATCCCCGGCAGCGGCGCCACCGCCGTCCTGCTGGGTGGATTGATCATGTGGGGGCTGACGCCGGGGCCGATGCTGTTCCGGACCTCGCCTGACTTCGTCTGGGGCCTCATCGGTTCCCTCTACGTTGCCAATGTGGTGACGCTGGCCATCGGCATCGCCGTCATTCCCTGTATCACTCGCATTGCCCAGGTGCCGACACGGGTGATGATCCCGCTGATTTCGGCTATCTGTCTGGTGGGTTCCTACAGCGCCACCAATTCCCTCTACGGCGTGGTCATCATGCTGGCGGCGGGGGTACTGGGGGCGGTGCTGGCGGTCAACAAATATCCCACCGCGCCGCTTCTCCTGGCGTTTGTCCTCTCACCTTCCCTCGAGTACAACCTGCGCAAGGCCTTCGTGCTGTCGAACGGCAGCCTGGCGATATTTTTCACCCGGCCGCTGTCCCTTTTTTTCCTTTGTCTGCTGGCGGTGTCGCTGGCATTGCCCGTTGTGGGAAGGGCGCTGAAAAGGACCTCTTCCGCCAAAAAAGGAGTATCGCCATGAAAAGAATCCTCGCGTTGGCCCTGTGCGCGACCGCAATCCTACCCGGCACCGTCGCCCGCGGCGGCGATTTTGAGCCTTCCCGCAATGTGGAATATGTGGTCCATTCGTCGCCGGGATCGGCCTTGGACGTCTTCAGCCGCACCGTCGCCGACATCATCCGGTCCAACGGCCTTGCCAAGGCCACCATCGTCATCAACAACCAGACCGACGGCGGCGGGGCGGTGGCCCAGCGCCGGGTCAGCCAGTTGACCGGCGCCGTGGCTGATCACACCCTTCTGGGTTTCAACATGGGCGACGTGCCGGCTATCCTGCAGAACACCGACATGACTATCGATGATTTCCGCATCATCGCCATTCTTGCCCAGGATAACAAGTTCCTCTACATCACCCGCTCCGCGCCCTTCGACTCCTTCCAGGGGCTGGTCGACACCCTGGAGCGGGGCGAACGGGTGGTGCTGGGCGGCGGCAAGGCCGACGACAACGTCATGTTCCTGCTCCTGAAGAAGGCCATCGACAAGAACGACAACCTCGCCTACCTGCAGAATGGCGATACGCAGAAAACCGCCGTCGCCGCGCTGGGCGATCACGTCGCCATCGCCATCGGCAAACCCGGGGTCTGTCTCCCCTATATCGATTCCGGCGAATTCATTCCCATCGTCACCGAGGGAAAGCAGCGCATGGCCGGACCCTTCGCCGATGTGCCCACCTTTACCGAACTCGGCTACGATACCATCGACTTCATCCAGTCCCGGGCCATCATCGCCTCCAAACACATGTCGGACGAAGCCTACGCCTACTGGCAGGATGTATTCTGCCAGGTGGCGGAATCGCAGGATTTCACCGTCAAGTACCTGGAAAAATACCAGAGCCAGCCCGCCTTCATCGCGGGCGATGACGCCCAGCGGTATTTCCAACAGGCCCAGCGGGACGTCCTGGAAGCCGGCATAGTCGTCCGCTGAACGCTGGGATTTCCTCCCGGCACCCCGAAAAAACCCATGCCTCCCTGCAGCGCCGGCCGGTCGTGCCGGCGCCGGGGGTGATCGCGGCTTGTACCGCTTGGAAAGGAATGTCATGGAATACCATACCCTCGCCGATCCCAGTATGTCCATCTCCAGGTTTTCCCTTGGCACCTGGGGGTACTCCGGCGCGAAAATTTGGGGACCGAGCGACGACGAGGAGGCCGTGCGCACCATAAACCTCGCCATCGACCTGGGCGTCAACCTGTTCGATACCGCCGCCCGGTACGGTGACGGCAAGTCGGAAGAGGTCCTCGGCCGCGCCGTCAAGGGCCGTCGAGACCAGGTGTACCTGGCTTCCAAGGTCCATACGGCCCTTTTGGGCTACGACAGCGTGCTGGCCGAATGCGAGAAAAGTCTGCGGCGGCTCAATACCGACTACCTTGACATCTTCCAGATCCATTGGCCGAGCAAAGTCATCCCGTTCGACGAGACCCTCCGCGCCTTCGAAGACCTGAAACGCGCCGGGAAGATCCGCGCCATCGGCGTCTGCAACCACGGCGTGCAATGCCTGGAAGCGGTAAAGGGCCGCGCCATCGTCACCAACCAATTGCCCTATTCCCTGATCTGGCGGTTGGTGGAGGGGCCGATCGTCGAACGGTCCATCGCCGGGGGGATGGCGGTCTGGGCCTACTGCCCGCTGGCGCAGGGCCTGTTGTCCGGCAAGTACCGGCGCCTCGAGGACGTGCCCCTCGGCCGGCGGGAGACGCGGTTCTATTCCGGCAAGTGGAAGCAGGGTCGGCACAACGATACCGGCTTTGAACGGGAGATCTTCTCTTTCCTCCCGCGACTGCGGGAGGTATCCGAGGACAGCGGCTTCACCATGGCGGAACTGGCGCTGGCCTTTCTCCGCACCCGACCGTTTGTCGGCAGCATACTCATCGGCTGCCGGAACCGGGATCAATTGAGGAGTAACCTGCGCGCCTTCGAGGCACAGGTGCCGGAGGAGGTGATGCGGCGGGTAGTGACGCTGTCCGACGCGCTGGTCCCGCAGATGGGCACCAATCCCGACCTCTGGGAAGACGCTGACGGCGGCCGGATGTTCTGACCCCGCGCGGCGCCCCGGACGCCGGACGCGGGCGGACCGTCACGCCCGGCGCCGGGGGAAAGGGGAAAGGGTTATTCGTTCCAGGCGGCGTCGATGGCATCGGCGCCGATGGCGCCGTCGCGCAGGATATGGTATTCGTTGGCCAGGCAGTGTACCACCGTCGACGGCGTGCCGTCCACGATGGGGCCGGCGTCCACCACCAGGTCCACGGCGTCACCGAAAACATCCGCCGCGTCGGCGTCGGCCGGCGGTTTGGCGCCGGCCGAGTTGGCGCTGGCGGCGATGAGGGGGCGCTCCAGCCGGCGGCAGAGGGCGAGGACGAACTGCGAATCCGGAATGCGGATGCCCAGGGTGCCGTCGCTGTCGGTGCCGTCCGCGACCACCAGGGTCAACGGTCCCGGCCAGTAATTCCGCGCCAGTTTCAGGGCGCGGCTGGGAAACACGGCGCCCAGGTTTTTGGCCATTTGCAGGTCAGCGGCGAGAAACTGGAACGGTTTGCCGTTTTCGCGGCCTTTGAGGCGGCGGAGGGTGGCGAGGGCGTCGGCGTTGCCTGACACCACGCCGATGCCGTAGACCGTCTCGGTGGGAAAGATGATGACGCCGCCGGCTTCCAATATCTGGGCCGCGGCGGTGATGGCTTTTTCCAAGGATGCGTTCGCATCCAGGCGTCGTTTGGCCATGGGAGAATCCCTTTCCATCAGGGCTCGGCCAGGAGGGTGCCGTCGTCCGGAGCGCGCCGCAGATTCCCGCTCCTCACGGCCTCGTGCAGCAGCCGGCCCATGAAATCGCCGGCCCAATGGGCGAACTGCACGTCCTCATACCCGGCCAGCACGTCCTCCCTCACCGCATCGAATGACGGCACCGTGCGCTCGCGCCGATTCTCGACGCGGAGAATATGGTAGCCGATGCTGCTTTTGATCGGGGTGGTATTGGAACCGGTGCCGATGGAAAAGGCCGGCTCCTCCAACTCCCGGAGGAGTTCCCCCCGGCCTACCCAGCGGGAACGGTGACCGCCGGACCCGTAGGCGTCGGCGATGGCGGCAAAATCTTCCCCCGCCCGAAGCCGGGTGTGAGCCTCGTGGATGCGGCGTTCCGCCCGCTGCCAATCGCCGTCTTCCACCACCCCGTCCGCCGTTTCCGGTTCCGGAGCGATGAAGATCTGGGAGATCCGCACCTGTTCCGGCTGGACAAAGGCGGCCTGCTTTTCAGCGTAATAGCGCCGGAGTTCCTCTTCGCTTGGCGGTAAGGTCAGGCGCATGATTTTCCGCAGTGCGAGTTCCGCCCACACCGCCCGCTCGCGATATTCATCCAAGCGCATGCCGGCGGCGGCCCGGGTAAGATCGTCGGGCCGGGAGAGATGGGGAAAAGAGGCCGCATAGCCGGCCAGGTGTTCCGCCAGACGGTCGGCGACTTCTTCCTCCGTTACCAGGAGGTCCCACCGCGCCAGCTCGTGTTCGATTATTTCCCGGCTGATGATCCATTCGAGGGTTTCCCGACCCCGGCGCGCCAGCAGTTCCCGGGTAATATCCTCCTCGGTGATGGTCCGGCCGTGCACCACCGCCAACACTGCCGTTGGGGCAGCGGCGGATTCGGTCGTTTCAGCTTCGGCTACGGTATCGGCGGGATCCGGCAGCGACAGGTCCGGGATGGGGGCGGAGGAGACGGTGGACTCCCGGAGGGCCGCCCGGCCGCCATTCGGGGGGAGCGCCACCCGGAACCGGGCCATGGGCACCGGTTGGGCGCCGCCGTCCGCCGCCGGCTCGCCCGCGGGGGCGGCGGCCAGGAGAAGGAGGGTCAGGAAAAGGAACGCCCGGCGCCGGAGTCGTGCCATACCTATTTCTGGTCCTTGAGGGTTTTCCAGAAGGCTTCACCCGCCTTCATGAAGGTGTTCAGACTTTTGCCGGCCATGCCCATGAGTTCGGAC
>JAJBSZ010000150.1 GCA_020861125.1 Planctomycetota bacterium
CCCGGACGGCGGCGGGGTCCAACGCGGTCTCGAATACGCCATCGTCGACGAGGCGGATTCGGTTCTCATCGACGAGGCCGTCACCCCCCTCATTATTTCTTCGGAAGGACACAACAAGGAACAGGAGGAATCGTTTGTCGTCGGCTGCCGCATCGCCAAAGCACTCACGGAAAAACAGGACTTCACCCTGGACCTGAAATACAAGGAAATCGAGTTCACCGCTGCCGGTCGGGAACGGATCCGGGAAATGGCCGCACCCTACGGCGGCATCTGGAAGGGAGCCCGACGTCGCGAGGAAATCGTCCATCAGGCGCTCACCGCCCGCTACTTTTTCCGCCGCGGCTCGGAATACATACTCGATGAAGGCAAGGTGGTGATCGTGGATGAATCCACCGGCCGCCTGATGCCGGACCGAAGCTGGCGCGACGGGCTGCATCAGGCGGTGGAGGCCAAGGAGGGCGTCGAACTTACCCCGGCCAAGGAGACCATGGCGCGGATCAGTTTCCAGCGCTTTTTCCGCCTGTACGAAAAACTGTCCGGCATGACCGGTACCGCCGGTGAGGCGCGCGGCGAGTTCTGGCACGTGTATCGCCTGCCCGTGGTGCCCATTCCCACCAACAAACCATGCCGACGGATCATGCTTCAGGCGAAATTTTGTTCAAGCCAAGTGAACAAATGGGACGAAGTAATGAAAGAGATAAAAACGGTTAATTCTACCGGCCGACCCATTCTGGTGGGAACGCGCAGTATCCGGGCCAACGAACATCTGAGCGACCTGCTGACGGAAGCTGGGTTGGAACACCAGGTGCTGAACGCCGTGCACCACCGGCGGGAAGCGGAGATCGTGGCCCGGGCTGGCCAGCGGGGCACCATAACTGTAGCCACCAACATGGCCGGCCGGGGCACCGACATCAAACTGCCGGAAGTATGCCGAACCTTGGGCGGCTTGCACGTTATCGCCACCGAGCGCCACCTCTCGGCTCGGGTGGACCGCCAGCTCTTCGGCCGCTGCTCGCGCCAGGGCGATCCCGGCAGCGCCATCGCGATCCTCAGTTACGACGACGAACTTCCTCGGCGATTTTGCCCGTGGCTTTCACGCATCCTGCTTCGCTTTCCGCTGGCGGTCCGATTGAGCCCAGAGCTGGCGATGCTGGTGTTCACGCGGGCGGAGCGTCGGGCCGAACGCATGGCCTTCCGCCAACGCCAGGGGGTCCTGCATTCCGATACATGGCTCAAGGAGCATCTCGGATTCGCCGGGAGCGACCTATGACCCTTCAGAAAGAATCATGCCTAACCGCCGCCGCCTTCGCCGAAGCCTTGCCCTCGTGGCCGCCACGGCCCTGTGGCATGGCTATGGACTGGTCAAGGCGGGGGAACAACCGCAGCGGGCGCTTTTCATCATCCGCGAAGGACCGCGAAGCACTTCCGTCCAGGAGCAAATCTCTTCCGCCTTCAAACCGGTGACCGTCGCCGACTTCTCCGACGAAGGGCCGGCCCTGCCCCTCACCCTCCGCGACGTGGTGGCGGCGGCCCTGGAAGGGAACAACGATATCCGGGTCGCTTCCCATCGGCCCGACCAGGCGCGGGCCGGCATCACCGAAGCCATGGCCGCCTATGAACCGGAAGCGTTTGCCGATTGGCAGCGGGCGCACAATTCCAATCCGGCCTCGGTGGCTTCCGGCCGGAATTACGACAGTTCCTACACCAACGACACGGAACGAATGGGCGTCCGACAGCACCTCCCGTCCGGCGGCACCGTCATGGCCTACCGGGAGTGGAACCAGGGGTCGGAACGCCACACCGGCTATTCGTCGCAGCGGGGCAGCGGCGGCGCCTTTGTGCTTGAATTCAGCCAGCCGCTCCTGAACGGCTTCGCCGATCGGGAAAACCGGGCAATAATTGAAATCAGCCGCATGCAGCTGGACATTTCCGAGGAGGAACTGCGCCTGACCGCGATGCAGGTGGTGGCGGAATCCATCGAGACCTACTGGACCGTCGCCCTGGCCCTGGAGGAAGTGCGCATCCACGAGGATACCTTGGCGATGGCCCAAACCCTGCTCGATCGGGAAATCGAGCGGCAGGGAAAAGGTATATCCACCCCCTTGGATGTGCATCGGGCCAGCGAGGCGGTGGCAACCCGGACGACAAACCTTTTCGTCGCCCGGGAACAGTTGCAGGCCGCGCAGGAGCGGTTGAAATTACTCCTGAACACCGCCGGCGCACCCATCGGCGGCGACACCCGCATCGTGCCCGCCGAGGACCTCGAAAGCCGTCCGGTCCGGGCGGATGTCGTGGCGTCGATCGAGCGGGCGCTCCTCCACCGCCCCGAGGCGCGGAACGCGGATCTGGCCATCCGGGCCAGCGAGGTCCGGCGCAAATACGCCCGGCACAACCTGCTGCCGCAACTCAATGTCGGCGGGTCGGTGCGGAGAAACGACCGGCGCTCCACCACGCCCACCTCGACAACCAGCACCGACACCCTCGGCACCGATTGGACGCTGGGCGTCTCCCTTTCCATGCCCATCGGCAACGTCGCACCGCGCGCCACTCTGCGTCGGGCCGAATCGGAGCTGTCCCAGAGCATCGATGAAAAAAGAAATATCCGCAACGTCATCATGACCGAGGTAAAAACTGCGGTGCATAACCTGACCCTCTCCACCCACGAAATTCCCATCAGCGCCCAGGCGGCGGAAGCGGCGCGCAAGGTTGTCGAAGGCGAATGGGCCCGGTTCGAACTGAATCAGGTGGGCAACCGGGATCTTCTCCAGGCCCAGGACCTCCTGTCGGTGGCCGAGCGCAGCCGGGTTCAGTCTCTCGTCAAATACAACGTCAATCTGGTGCGGTTGCTGGCGGCGGAGGGAACCCTGCTGGACCACCTGGGTGTCGCGGTCAAATAGGGTACCTCCCCCATCCTCCTGTTTCCCGGGCGCAGGCTATCGGGAAATTTCCTTCCACCTGGTTTGTTCTGAGAAAGCTTTCGGTGATTGGCTAATGGCCAGGGGATGTCGGACGGCGCCGGGTTGACGGTTGCCGGTCCCGATGGAGTTCCCGGCGGTACGCTGTGACCGGGCTGCTTCCCCACCGGCCTTGACGGTTAAAAATTGAAGCCGGCGGCGGCCACTACCCGGTGGGTACCGTATCCGGAACTTCCGTAGTACTCGTACCGCACGGTCGCATCCCAGGTGTCCGTGGCGTAGCGGAAGCCGCAGCCGGTGTTCCAGCCGAAGTAGGTTTCCCGCCGTCCCCGGGTGGCCATGACCGGTCCCCCTTCCATACCGGGGAAAGAGTACGTGGTTTTGGGGCCGGAGGCATTGCAGTACACCGCTATACCGGCGTTGGCAAAAATCGACAGCCGGTACCGGTCGTCCGAATCCAAGTCATATTTCACCGCCGCGTCGAGGGGGAATTCCGTCTGGCCGTATTTGATGCGTGCATGTTCCCGGTACCCGGTGTCGAACTGGTTGGTTTCGGAATAGTAATGGTACAGGCCGAGGGTGGCCGACACCGCCAGATTTTCCTGTGGCTGCCAATCGTAGCCGGCGGTGGTGCCGATGGAAAACGTTCCGACCTGAAAGGTGGCATTGTCCCATCCCGCCTGGCGGCTGAACTGCGTTTTCAGATCGTAATCGGAATAAAGATAATTGATCATGGCCGCGACGTAGGCGCCGGAGAAATGGTTGTAGGTGCCGTAGGCGGAGAATGCGTAGGAATCGATGCTCGAATCGTTGTCAAGGGCCGCCTTGTCCTTGTACCCGCCGTGGGTGTAGCCGAAGGTGCCGCCGTAGGTGATGTCGCCGCACATCCGGTCATAGCCGACCAGCGCCCCGCCTGATTTGTAGGTAAACCCGGCATCGCCATGGCGGCGATCGGCTTCCTCCCATCTCCCCAATCCTGCCATCCAGAACCGGTTTTCCCGATCGGATTCCAGTAAGGCTGCCCCGAGGGCGGAATCACTGCTGAATTCGACTTCCACCGCTTGCCGCAGACGGTTATTCCTGACCACCCGGTCCAGAACCGCCGCTTTATTCTGCCGGGCGGTATTGCTGGCGACGGTGATGCTTCTTCCCAGGTCCAGCCCAAAGAAATGATTGGTGATTGCTTCCACTTCCTCGCGACCCACCACCACCCCGTTGGACGAGGAACCGCTTTGGTAGGCGGCGGTGATGAGGTCGGCGTACAGCTGTGCCTGGTCGGTGACGAACTGGATGGAGCCGGACCCCGGTGCGGCGGCGTTGTCCAGGTTTGCCTTGACCACATCGTAGGCCTGTTCGGCGCCGCGGCGGTGGATCATGTGGATGACATCGCCGACTCCGGCCTTATCCAGCACCTTCCCGAGGCTGGTGCGGGCATCGTCCCGGGCGTTCTCGGTCACCGCATAGGTGATTTCATGACCGGTGAAGCCGAAAGTTTGATCCCGTACGATCCCCGGGCTGCCGTACACCTCCTTCAGGTAGGCGTCGACGTCGGCATCGCTCGCGAAGGTCCTCCCTTCGACGTGGAATCCGCTGTAATCGGTGAAGCCGACGACAATATCGCCACTGGTGACGGCGGTGCTGACGATGATGCCGCTGGTGTCTTCCAAGGAGAGGGAAAGCCCGTTCAGGTCCAGGGCCGCCGGCCCGCCGGCGTCTTCGTTGATGGCCAACACACCGCCATTTCGCAACACCAGACCGGCCCCGGCCAGGACCGCACCGCTGCCGCCGGTGGTCATGGTGCCGCCGTCAACCACCACGCCGGTGGCGGTGGTGATGGTTCCGCTGAACATCCCCACCGCCCCGGTTCCGATGTGCAGCCCCTCGGCCGAGGTCACGTCGGCGTTGAAGATGGCGTAGGCATTGGCCGACAGGCCGATACCCGAATTGGCGGCGCCCGTGGTGACGACGTCGCCATCGAAAATAACGTTGGTGGCGTCGATGACGATCGCCTGGTCGAGACCGCTTTGCGACGAACCGGTGGTGACGTTGCCGGCAAAGGTGACGCGGCTGTTGAGGGCGATCTGGGCTTGTCCGGCGTCCAGGGAATTGAGGGTCGGGGCCGTGCCCGTCAGGGCAACGCTGACGATACCGCCGCTCATCGACGAAAAATTCAAATCCGCCATGGCGATGCCGCTTCCGGCGGCGGTGCCGGCCAATTCGGCGACGCCGTATTCGTCAGTGCCGGTCACCACCTGCCCGGCGCTGATTTCCAGATTGGTGCCGGTCATGGTCGTGGTATCGAAACGGACGGTACCGGCGATGCCTTTACCCTCCGAATCGAGGGTGACGGTGCCACCCAGAATCCCGCTGGCCGATTCGATGACCGCGGTCTTTCCCGCCGCCACCAGCATAGTGCTGTTCACGGCATTCTGGAAGATCGCCGTATCCACGTTGGCGCCGAAGACGATGCCGTTGGCATTGGTGGAATGGACTGGATCGGCGAAGGTGATCGTAAGGGCATTGGCCGGATGGGCGATACCGCTGTTGGCGAGGATGCCGCCCAGGTACATCTGGCCACCCGCGAGGTCGACGGTGCCTTCCACCAGGGTAACCAGCCCGGTGAACAAGGTGCCGGTCCAGCCACCCTGCGCCGTGTAGCCGCCCGTCACCGTGCTGCCGTACATTTGCACGCTGCCGCTGGTTCCGGCCAACGCCGAAGCGAGAGCGGCGGCATTGTTGCTGCTGCCGCTTTCAAAGCCCACCGCGCCGCTGTTGGTGATGCTGGTGTCGACAGTGGCGCCGTCCCGGATGATGAGCATGCCGTAGTTGGTTATGGTGGAGGCGCCGTTCTGGAGCAAGGTTCCGTAAATGTCGAGAATACCGGCGGCATAGTTGGTCAGTCCGGCGTTGCTGGCGAAACCGGTCTCCAGCGTGCCGCCGGCCTCCACGACAATGGAGCCGAAGTTGCGCACCGTTCCGCCAAAGGTTCCGCCTTCGATGGTGAGGCTGCCGCTGATGGTCAGGGTGGAATCGGCCGATACGGTGACGTCAACCGGATTCAGACTCGGGTCGACGGAAATCGCGCCGGTGATGCGATAGGATCCGTCCAGCGTGAGGTCATCCTGGATATCGGACGCGATGTCGGTGGCGCGCGCTGACGCCACCACAAAAATTCCCAGTGTCACCAATACAAAAAGTAACCGGCGCATAGTCCCCCCACATTCGTCATCCGGTGGTCAGCAAAACGCAAACTCTGCCACCGGTACTTTCCTCCACCCCGTCCCTCCTTTTATTAATTACCGAACCATTCGCCGCCGCGCCGTACGAGAACGTTGCTCGGTTGCGTTTGTCTGAAACCCGCGGTCGGGTCGCGAATATTAACCGCAAAAAGCTGAGACGGTTCCTGTCTCTTGTGGCCGAGAGCCAGCGAGAGGGAACGAGGATCCCCGGACCCTGGCCTGTTCCTAACTAATACTGGAAATAATGATTGGTTTTTTTTACTCCCCGACAAAAAAAAGGGCCGGGCAGCGGTGCGGTGCCCGGTTTCGGACGACGCATGCTGCCCGGCCGCGGCGGCCGGAGGATCGGAGGCTCGGGTTACGGCATCGGCACCGCCCGGCCGATGATGATGGTACCCACCGTGGACCACGTGACCGGTATTCCCATTAGGTCGAGGAGGGAATACGCCGGTAGCAGCACTTCGCCGTCATGCTCCAGGGGCGACACTTCCAGGTAGATCTTCCTGCCGTTGACGATGTAGGCGTTGGAATCCAGCCGCATGGCAACCGTTCCCGCCGGCGTGGCGAGGGTGAAGCTGTCGCCGCTGCCGGTGCAGGCCAGACCCAGCGCCTGGCTGATGCCGGCCAGCGGGACATAGAGGGTGTCATTGACGATGGAAACCGCCATGGTGTGGCCGCCCGCTTCGAGACAGATGGTGATGAACTGGGCAAAATCCACCTTGGGAATAAGGGCATGAATTCCCTTGGTCTTGTCCACCACCTGCGATACTTCATAATCCACGGCCGCGCTCAGGTAGGCGTAGATCAGGTGCCGGTCCATATCGAGCTGCTTGGCAAGGAAGCTGATGGATTCCCGTACCGACATCTTCATGGCCTCGTCCAGATCCTCATCCAGGCCGATGGGAATCCAGAACTTCTCGGTTTCCGCAAAGGGAGTAACGAGGTTGTCGGCATTGGTCTTGGGCACCTCCGGCGACCCCTGCTTCAGGACGGTGAGGCGGACGGTGCCCCGCAGCGACCCTTCCAGGGCGGTGAGGGCCACCTCGCCGTCGCCCTGGGCGAAGTGCGGGTCACCGGTGTAGAACAGGGCGCCCTCCACCTCCACCGGCAGATACAGGGTCGAACCGACGCCCAGTTCGTTGATGTCCAGGTTGCCGCCGATCCGCGCCGGCGGAATGGAATTCCAGGCCTCCGGGGAATCGGGAACCACGCCCATGATGCCCAGGAAGGGATATAGGGGATAGGTTATCTCGCCGCCATTGGTCTCCAGATAGCCGTACCACCGCTCGCCGATCTTCTTGATCGGCGCGAACACCGAGACGTTGCCGTAGCGATCCGGCTGCAGCGGGCTGGCGTCGTCGTGCCGGACTGTGCCTTCGGGAAATTCCCCGGGCAGCGCACCCTTGTAATGGCGGTTGGTGATGACGCCGTAGGGCACCCGCGGCTCCAGCGCCAACACCTCCACCTTGAGGACATCGCCGGGCATCGCCCCTTCCACGTACACCGGCCCGGTCACCACGTGCGGTCCGTCGCCGTCGAAATCATGGACGCGGTCGGAGGCGGCGATGCGAATCGCCTCTTCCAGCACCGCCGACGCCGCCACGCCGTGGCGTCCGAAGTAGGCGACCGGATCCCGACCCTGATCTTCCAGTATTCCCTCATGGGACAACGTGTCGATGGTGACAGTGCTGCCGGACGGGACCCGCAGAGCCGGTGGCGTGGCGGGGGTTGGCAGACGTCCCCAGGTGGTGGTTTCCAGGGTTGACGGCAGGTGGTACTGACCGGGTATCACGCCGTCGCCGGCGCCCTGCAGGATGGTCACGGACTCGGCCCGGTATGAGCCGGCTGGCGCCGTAACGCCCATTGCCGCCGCGACGGCCACAACCGCCAGGGCGGCACGAATGCCTCCAAGGGTACGCATTTTCACTCCTCCTGTATGGGAAACGTTCTTTCGCATCAATGGGATGCGTTATTGCTTCAAATCCTTTCGGTGTGGG
>JAJBSZ010000003.1 GCA_020861125.1 Planctomycetota bacterium
GGGCGCCGGAGCAGGACTACGCCACCCGGCCCCCCATTATTCCCGCCGCCATCGCCCGGGAAATCTTGCATTCGCCGGATCCCCACACCAGCGCCCGGGTCCAGGCCATCCACGACCGGGGCCACGCCATGGTGGACCGGCCCTTCACCCCCGGCCTGTTTGTCCAGCCGGCCAATGAACCGGTCATGGCCTATTATCAGGAACCGGCGCCGACGGTGCACCGGGCGGCTCTGGCGGCCCCCCGGCCGGCGGAAACGCCTGTCCGTCAATCGCAGCCGCAACCGCATCCGACAGGTTGGCAGCAGCCGACCGAATATCCCGCCGGCCCGACCCATGGGTATGCCGCGCCGGTGGCCGCCGTTCCGGTCGCCAACGGCCGGGAATTCTATTCCCGACCCGCTACCCGCCAGCCGCCCGTCTCCTCTCGGCCGGTGCCGGCGGATGTCTCCGCCATGATGCCCGCCGCCGTGCCGGCGCCATCGTTCGAACCGGCCGTGCTGCCGGAGGATATCCCCGGCGTCTTCATGGGCGCGGAAGCGTTGCCCGACAGCGGTTGGATCGGAATGCGATCCCGACCGGCGGCGCGGGAAGCGCCCCGGCCGCTGTCGGTGGAGGCCTTCGAGTCGGTGTCCGTCGCCAGTCTCAGCGCCCAGCGCCAGCCGCCGCCGGCCTGGCGACCTCGCCCGGATATGCCGGATCTGGATCTGGTGGCGCTGCTGACGCCGGTGGCACTGACGCCGGACACGGCCCCGGCTGCGCCGGAACGTGATCTGGCGGCGGCGATGCTCGGGCAGAACGACATCCGGCAGGCGTTGGCGCCTTTGCCGGATATTTCCGCCATCGCCCGGGCCGCCGCGGACGGAACGGTACCGCCTGCGGCGGGCGAGCCGTCCCGGGCCGACGCCTGGCCGGAAAAATGGGCTGCCGACGTCGCTGTGGCCACGACCGCCATGGGGCCGGACTCCAGCGACGACAACGGCCCGGATCAGGCGGTGGCCATCGGTCTTGATGCCGACGGCGACGACCTGACCGCCCTTTCCTTTCCCGATCTCAGTGTGCTGGCTGCGCTGGCGGACGGCCCGACGACAGGCGAAAAAGTCTCTTCGTCGGAACCGGCGGATGCAGAGGTGGCGGTGGAAACCATAGCTTCCATGGAAGACGTTTCGGTGGATGCCGAAGACCTTGCGGCGACGGAAGTTTCCGAACCGGCGTCGGGGTCTGCGAGCGACGCGCCGTCCCGGGTAACCATGCTGCCAACCGTCCCCGGCCGCGCCCGACACGGGGAAATGACCCGCATCGACGCCGACGCCACGGTACCGCCGCTTCGATTCTAGTTTTATCCCGTTGCGGCCGCGCGCATGGCCGCGCCCAACGAACGCGCCCCAGCCAACGCCGGGGCGTTGTCGCGTACCGGTAGGTGATCCGTGTCCATGGCCACGGCCATGCCGGCGAAGTGGATGCCCAGGGTGGCGAATACCGCCGCCGTCACTCCCCGCGCCGGTTGGAACATATCCCGGTAGCGGGAACCGCCGGTCAGTACCAAGGCTCCCTGACGGACAGCGCCATCCAGACGGGCATGATGGCCTCGGGAATGCCACAAGGGTTGCAAACGGCTGAAAAAGGCGACCACCGGCGCGGTGAGGGAAACGAAATGCACGGGCGATGCGACGATGGTCACCGGCGCGGCGGCCAGCGTGGCCAGTACCCGCGCCATGGCGTCGTCGGTTTGGGAGCAGGGCTGCCCCTCCCGGCAGCGACCGCAGTCGCGGCACGGCCGAACGTCCAAGTCATAGAGATGGAAGACCGCCTGGTCGCCGCCCAGACCCTGGTGAAGAGCCTCGGCCAGGGCCATGGTCTGGCCGTGGTGGTGCGGCGATCCGTTCAGGAGAAGGGAGGCGGGGCCGGCGGTCATCGCTCAACCCCAGCCGCTTGCCGCCCCCGCAGGGCGGCGCCGGCCGCGTCGCGCACCCGGCGGTCCACGGTGGAGCCCAGTTCCAGCCGCCGCAGGGCGCCGTCGGCTCCGGGCGCGCCGATCAGGCCCAGGGTATCCACCGCCCGCAGACGGACGGTGACGCTGGCTTTTCGCGACATGGCGAGATTTTCCAGGGACGACACGGTGCGCTCGTTACCCTGGTTGATGAGCGTGCGCATGGCGAATTGCACGGTGGCCGGATCGGGATCGGCCAGCCTGGCGGTGAGCTGCCGCAGCCGTACCCCCGGCAATACCAGGATGGCGGCGAACAGCATGGTGACGCTGATGCCGACGGCAACCCAGGCCCACCACGGCAGGATACCGGTGAGATTGGCGGGCAGAGTCAACCGGGCGGGACGGGGCCCGTCACTGCCGAAATTGCCGGTGGGATCGAGATCCACGAGCCGGCCCTGGCGGTCCCGGGTGGAGCGGCGGGTTCGTGCGGGGCGGACGGAATGGCCGACGCCATCGTCCGGAGCGGCGCCTTGGTTCCGGCTGGTGGACTCTCCCACCCATTCCGCCGCCTGCCGCAGCCGCTGGGAATCATCGTGGGAGGCCGCCGAAAAAAAGGCGTCCAAACCGTCCCCGGTCCGGTCGAGACCGTTTTCATCCATGACCGCCTCCTTTCCGCCGCCACGGCGGACGCCCCATGCGTCTTGAAGTATACATGTCCATCCGACGGACCCGGTCAATGGAAAAAAAAGCACGACCCCCCGCGGCCAGGCGTTCGTTGCCTCCCTGTTATCCACGGCTAAAAAACCACTGAAAACCGGACCAACCGGGAATGAAAAAATCACTTTTCTCCCGCAAAAGGTACGGACCCAACCGGCGATAGCACCATCCGCCGCCGCCGCTAACGCCGGAAAACAGCGTACATTAACGAAAACAGCGAATTTAATGGGATGCATAGCCAAGACGATAAAGAAATAAACGCGAAAAAAGACCTTGACATTTTCAATTCTGCGAATATAGTTAACAACATGCGGTGGGAGAGACAGGAACCCAGCAGGTACGAGGCCTCCTCCCAGCGCCACCAACATCACCCCTCACCCTGGTTCCCGTCTGATTCCGGCTGTGTAGTCGGAGACGGGAACCTTTTTTATTACAACGAGTTTTGATAATTCAGGATGTACTGGAGATGGTGCCGGGATTTTTCCGCGCGAAGGCGGCTGCGACCGGCAAGCGGGGGTGCGGAGAGCAGTATCGGTGATTTCCACGTCGTATCCATAATTCGTTAATCATTACCAGAGTTTGTTTACATCTTACCGCGACACTGCAAGGAGACCCTATGGAACTGCAAGGATCCAAAACCGCACGCAATCTCATGAATGCCTTTGCCGGCGAATCCCAGGCTCGAATGCGGTATACGTATTATGCCGCCAAAGCCAAGGCTGAAGGGTACATGCAGATCTAGGCGATATTCGAGGAAACCGCAAACCACGAACGCGAACACGCCAAGCGCCTGTTCAAGTTCATGACCGGCGGCACCCAGGAGTTCACCGACTCATTTCCTTTTGGCGTCATCGCCTCTACCGGTGATAATCTCAAGGAGAGCGCCGACGGCGAGCATCATGAGGCCTACGACATGTACCCGACCTTTGCCCAGGTGGCCAAGGACGAGGGCTTCAGTGCCATCGCCGACGCCATGCTCCACATTGCCGAGGCGGAAAAGTACCATGAGCGCCGCTATTTGGCCCTGAGGAAAAATGTTCTGGAGGGCACGGTTTTCAAAAAGGCCGTTTCCGTTACCTGGAAATGCCGTAACTGCGGGTATACTACGGATGGGGAAGAAGCGCCGAAGGTCTGTCCGGCCTGCGCCCACCCCCAGGCCCACTTCGAGGTCCTGTGCGAAAACTATTGACCGGGGACGGATTGTCCCCCTAGGGTGAGAGGAAAAAAGCATGAAAACGGGAGAGTTGCGCTCGTGCGCCGCTTGTGGTGCGGTGCTGGAGGTGGTGGTCGCCGACGGCGAAGGAACGTGCCAGCCCGTCTGTTGCGGTGCTCCCATGGCCGTCCTGACGGAAAACTCCAAGGATGCCGCCCGGGAAAAGCATGTGCCGGTGATCGAAAAAATTCCCGGCGGATATCGAGTCCGGGTGGGGTCGGTTCCCCATCCCATGACCCCGGAACACTGGATCGCCGCCATCGATCTGGTGGCGGACGGCCAGGTGCTGCGCCGGGTTCTGTCACCCACCGACGCGCCGGAGGCGGTGTTCATGACGCCCGCCACCTCGGTTAAAGCCCGGGAATATTGCAATCTTCACGGGTTGTGGGTGGCCGAAGCCTAACCTGTGGTTCCGGAATACGCCTATCCTTCCCGGGGTGCCGTCCATCGGCGCCCCGGAGTTTTTATGCCCGCATCGGGCCGTCCTCCTCTATGGTTTGGCATCAATCCACTACCCGCGCCCGTACCTCTCCAATCCATGGTATACGAAGGGTAAATACCCCCGGTTACGATGCGGACCCGAGGGAAAATCACCCTTTTTTTCCGGCACAAGCCATCGGCGAAGGCGGCGGTCCACGGCAGGACACACATTATATCCACTGGATGCGGCTCGTGAACGGCTGGTGCTCCCGGCAAAGGACCCTCTCAGGCGGTTCTGTCCGCCGGGGTGGTCCAAGACCGCCTTTGTATCGGCTCTCTGTGCCGCTTTTCCGCCGGATTCACGATTGGATTTCACCGTTGTTTGGGCCGGTTCGGCGACCCGTCGCCCGGCCTTGTATACGAACGCAAGGAGATGGGTATGGACAGACGGGAATTTTTGAAGACCGCCGCCTTGGCCGCCGCCGGAACGCTGCTCGGGGGCGGATTTTCCGGACTCCGGGCGGATGACCCCGCCAGCGTGCCGGGTGACGCCGCCACCATCCGCAATTACCAGCCCGGTATGGTCTACCGGCCCATGGGAAAAACGGGGGTGATGGTGTCTCCCCTCGGATTCGGCATGATGCGCCTGCCGACGAAACCGGGCGGCGGGATCGACGAGGACCTGGCGGGGGAGTTACTCCGCTATGCCATCGACCGCGGCCTGAACTACGTCGATACCGCCTACGTCTATACCGGCGGGGAAAGTGAGCGCATCACCGGCCGGATTCTCCGGGACGGCTACCGCGACCGGGTGTACATCGCCACCAAATCCCCTAGTTTCTCCATTCGGGCGGCGGATGACTTCGAGCGCATTCTCGACGAACAGCGGGAAAAATTGCAGGTGGACGTGATCGATTTTTACCTCCTGCACAACATAACCGACAGCTCCTGGGAAACCGTTCGCCGGTTCGATTTGATCGACAAGTTGCTCCGTGCCAAGGCGGACGGCAAAATCCGGTTTGCCGGATTTTCCTTCCACGCCCGCTTTCCCCTTTTCCAGGAGGTTGTGGACGCCAGTCCGGACTGGGACATGTGCCAGATCCAAATGAATTACATCGACACCGGCTATCAGGCCGGCCTGGCCGGCCTCCGTTACGCCGCCGAGCGCAACCTGGGCATCTCCATCATGGAGCCGCTGCGGGGCGGGTTCCTGGCCGATGTGCCGGCGGAAGTGGCTGCGATCTTTTCCGAAGCGTCCCGGCAGCGGACGCCGGTGGATTGGGCGTTCGACTACCTCTGGGACATGCCGGAGGTGGGGGTGGCCCTGAGCGGCATGAACGTCAAACAACACGTCGTCGATAATCTGGACGCCGCCGCCCGGTCGGCGCCGGGTATGCTGTCGGACGAGGAGCGGGCGGTGCTGGCGCGGGCGGCGGCCCAGTTTGCGGCCTTCAAAACCGTCGCCTGCACCGGCTGCGAGTATTGCCTCCCCTGCCCTCTGGGCGTCAATATCCCCCGCAATCTCCACCTGTACAACCAATACAAAATGACGGGGGAGATCGAACCGCTGCGGCAGGAATACCTCACCCGGCTGGCTGGCCAGAATGCGGCGGAATGCATCCAGTGCGGCATCTGCGAACCCCTCTGCCCGCAATCCATCAAAATCCCCGATGTCCTGGAAGAAATGCGCGCCGTGTTCTAGGCCTAGGCTCATATTTACGAAAAGCGTTTCGGACTCAAAACCGGTCCGTGCGGCGGTACGTGGATTTTCGCTAAGGGGAGGTGCCACCCCTTGGTAATACCAATGTGAATTCCAAAGGGATCCATAAATCGGCCAAAGGCCGTCGCCGTTCCCGACAAGCAAGTTTTTACCTTCCTGCCGACCACCACGGCCTGGCCTCTCCGCAGGACCGAACACCCAGGATCCCGGGCGGTGGCGGGAGCTTTTGTCACGACCCCTGGCGGGATAGCCATCCCGCCAGGGAGGTCGGTCGGTACCATTGGGGCAAGGCACGACTCAAGGGCAACCATTGCCCGCCGTCCCTCCATGCCAGTGCCGGAATGGTACCTGTTTGGAGGATGTCTGAAAGGCCACGCCCTGCCACCACGGTATCCGGAACTACGCAGGGCGGTCCATCTCCGCCTTCCGCCTTTCCTCGGGGACCGCCCGTCATCACAGCCAGCGCCAGTCCTCCTACTTTCCACCGGTACTCTCCATCCGGTTCCGCCGATTCGCACCTGAAACCGGTATTCCTCCTTGCCAGCGGCAATCCATAGGTATTATACTGCGGTCCCCGAGCCGGGGGCTGGCAGGTATTCCATATCGAAGGGCGGCGTGAGCATCTGTACCATAACCGGAGAATGGCGTGGCGGGACTGCATCTGGTACTGCTTGGTATGGCGATTGGCGCCGGCATCGCCTCTATTGCCGGCGAGGTTCGGCGCTTGGTCATGCGCCGCCTCCTCCGGCGGAGCTTTGCCAGCACCCATCTGTTTAAAAAGATTACCAAGGAAACGGTTGCCGATCCGGCTCTGGACAAGGCGGCCCGGGCCAAGCGTAAACCGGACAGCCGGAAAACCGACGACAAGTCCAGCCTCGAGGCCCGCGAATCCAAATTGGCGGAGATCCTGGCCGAACTGCGAGAGTTGATGCTGCGGCTGACGGAAATCATCGCCACGACCAACAACGCCACTGGCGAGGTATCGGAAAACTTCGAAAAAGCCAAAAAGACCCTGGAAAACCTCGAGGCCGACCCCACCGCCAACCTCGGCCAGCTCAAAAACGTCATCCTGTCGGAAATCGACAAGATGGTGAAATCCAACGAAGAGCTTAAACAGCAACTGCAACAGGCCCAGAGCGGCATCAATACCCAGAAACAGGAGATCGACCAGCTTAAATCCAAAGTCAAGGTCGACACCCTGACGCGGCTGCTCAACCGCGCCGCCTTCGACGAAGTCCTCAAGAGCGTCTTCATCAAATGGCGGCGCACCCGCGAGGTGTTTTCGCTGTTGATGCTGGACGTGGATCACTTCAAGCAGATCAATGACAGCTACGGCCATATCCACGGCGATCGGCTGCTGATGGAAATTGCCATCAAGATCCGGGAAAACACCCGGGACCGCGATTTCCCGGCCCGGTACGGCGGCGAGGAATTTGCCGTGATCTTCCCCGATACCGCTGCCGACGAGGCGCTGGTTATCGGCACCCGCATCCGTGAAGCCATCGAACGCACCCATTTCCAAGTGGATCACAATCCGATCCGCATCACCATCAGCGGCGGCATCGCCCAGTCCGGCGTCTGCCCCACCCCGCTGGACCTCATCGATGTGGCGGACAAGGCGTTGTATCGGTCCAAGGAACTCGGCCGCAACCGTATCACCCTGGGTGAAGACAAAATCAAGGAATCCTGGACCAGCGGCCAGGGGAAAATCACCATCGCCGGCCTGGAAGGCGGCGATGCCGTCGGCAATGCCGCCACCGACGGCGAAACAGCCTCGTAATCCGACAACGGAAAGCGTCGTAATGCCTTACGGTGCCGGGCACCGGTGGTCCACAGAAACGTTTGGGTGTGGCGGTACGGGGGCGGACGAGCGGGCAGTAGCGGCTGGATCACCCTGCCCGGCCGGACCGGTTTCCCGGTTTCAGCGTAAACGGGAAATCCCCTTTCTTGCCCATTGCAGTTGGGACAGTCATTTCCTATAATTTTCCCCACAGATGCGAAAACGGACGGTTGCCGGTCGCGGCGGCGCGATAGCTGTGGCTATGCCATGGCCTGCCGGCCGAAAGTGCCGTTTCGCCGCGGAATGGGTGAATATTTCAAAAAAGGGGTCCGATAAATAC
>JAJBSZ010000311.1 GCA_020861125.1 Planctomycetota bacterium
CATGCCGGTCTCCTTTGGGATCGGTGGGGGTAGGTAAGCGCCGGCGCTACCGGGCGATCGCTACCAGTATACCATGTCCCGTTCAACCGGTGTATTCGAAAATGGCAAACCAGAAAAGAAAATTTACCAGGAGGTATCCCCCCGCCATGACAGAGGGGCCATGACCGCCAGGGGCCTGCTATCCCGGCGCTTCCGAGCCGCTACGGAAACGGGTTTTGCCCCCACGAAGCGCGTTTCTCCGCAACATTTATGGTGCAATGCAACAAGGTTGTTGCAGATATGGTGGTCGTACCGGCGTCACCGCCGGCAAATTAATAAAAAATAATATATATGTATCGAATACTGACCGGCCCTGTCCGGCCGGCGGAGCAATGGGGATTGGTTGTCCTGGCAACCAGGTTGCTAGATGGGGAAAGATAACTCACAGGCTTGCATTCTACCCGACTGCCTCCGCGATTATCCTCATCCGCCCGATACCGTCACGAACACGAACGCACCGCCACCGTCACTGGACGCCGAGACCGGCGAAAATTCCTGCCGGCACAACGGTTCCCCGCCGGGGGGCCTTTGCACCGGCGCCATCCGGTCCGGTCCAGCCGCCCGAAAGGGGACGGCGTTCGCGGCCGGCAAACCTTTGTCTGGGAAGGCCCACGCAATGCACGGCGCACTGATCATCGGATTGTTTTTTCTGCTCATGATGGTGGGTATTCCCGTGGCCATCGCCCTGGGCCTCGCCGCCGTCATCTATGTGGTGAGCTTCACCTCCATCGACGTTATTATCGTCATCCAGCAGCTGATCAGCGGCGCCGACAAGTTCACCCTTCTGGCCATTCCGTTCTTCATTATGGCCGGCGGTTTCATGGAGCAGGGGGGGATATCCAAACGGATCGTCGCCTTTGCCAAAGCCACCTTCGGGCCCCTGCCGGGCGGGTTGGCCCTGGTGGTGATCGGTGCCAGCATGATCTTCGCCAGTATGACCGGCGCCGGTGCCGCCACCGCCGCCGCCATCGGTTCCATAATGCTGCCGGCCATGCGCCGCGAGCGCTATGACGAGGATTTTTCCTGTGCCCTGCAGGCCACCGCCGGCATTTTCGGGCCGCTGATTCCGCCGAGCATCCTCATGGTTCTCTACGGCGTTGCCACCAACACCTCGGCCGGCGACATGCTGCTGGGCGGCGTCCTCCCCGGCCTGGGCCTGGGGGTCCTGGTGGCCATCGCCGCCGTCGCCACCTGTCTCAAAAACGGCTACCGGGGCGAGGGCGCCTTTTCGTTAGCCGCCATCGGCGCCGCGTTTATCCAGGCTTTCTGGGCGCTGTTGACGCCGGTCATCATTCTGGGCGGCATCTATTCCGGGATCTTCACCGCCACCGAGGCGGCGGCGGTGGCGGCACTGTACAGCCTGCTGGCGGGCGCCTTCATCTACCGGGAACTCACGGTGCGGCGGGTGCTGGCCATCGCCTACCGCTGCATCAAGCTCTCCAGCGGCATCCTCTTCATCGTCGCCGCCACCCAGGCGTTTGGCTGGGTCCTGACCCGGGAACAGATCCCCCAGATGCTGGCGAAATTCTTCGGCGGGTTGAGTTCCAATGCCACCGTGTTTCTGTTCGCGGTCTGCGTGTTACTGCTCCTGGCCGGCTGTTTCATCGACGCGGTGCCGGCGGTGATGATCTTCGCCCCCATCCTCGCTCCCTCGGCCCAGCAGTACGGCATCAATATGGTGCACTTCGGTGTGGTGATGGTGGTGGCCCTGTGCATCGGCCTGATCACGCCGCCCGTGGGCATGAACCTTTTCGTGGTCTCGTCCCTCAGCCACCGTCCCGTCCATGCCATCGTCAAAAAGCTGCCGCCATTCCTCATCGCCACCGTCCTCGGCATGATCCTGGTGGTGCTGGTGCCGTCCCTGAGCCTGTTCCTTCCCGAGATATTGGGCAACAAATAATTGGAGGCGTTAGCGGGGGTCCGGTCCGTATGGCCGGCCGAACGCGGATCGACTCTCTTTTCCAGAAAGGCAACCATGAAACACTCCATCCTTCTGCGGGTCGCGGCGGTGGCCGCGCTGGTCTTCTCCGGGGCGTGCCTGGCGGGCGAGGTCGTCAAGATGAGCGTGGTCGCGAGTTCCATCACCCCGACCATGGCGGCCGGCGTCGGCATCGCCGACCTCGCCGCCAAGATCAACGAATACTCCAACGGCACCATCCAGGCCGAGGCCTTTTACGAATCGCAGCTCGGGGACACCCGGTCCGTCGTCCAGGGCCTGCAGCAGGGCACGGTGGACATCGCCGTGGCCGGCAATGCCTACTTCTCCGCTTTGGTGCCGGAGATCCAGGTGTTTGAAATCCCCTTCCTCTTCGATGGCTACGACATGGCCCGCCGGGTGGTGAATTCCTCCGCCGGCGACCCGATCAAGCAGAACCTCGAGAAGAAGGGCATCAAGTGCCTGGCCTTCTGGGAAATCGGCCTGCGCTACCTCACCAACAACGTGCGGCCGGTGAAGAGCATGGAGGACGTCAAGGGCCTGAAGCTCCGCACCCTGCCGGCCACCGTCCAGGTCAAGACCTGGGAGAACTTCGGCGCGCTGCCCACCGCCATCGATTCCAATGAGATCTATTCGTCCCTCCAGACCGGCGTCGTGGTCGGCCAGGAAAACTCCGTCGGCGACATCTACACCCGCAAGCTGCCCGAGGTCCAGAAATACATGACCTACACCCGGCACGTATACACCCCCGCCTGCCTCGGCATGAGCGTCCGCACCTGGAATAAGCTGGATGACCAGCAGAAGGACGCCGTGCTCCGCGCCGTCGCCGACGCCACCACCGCCGCCTTCGCCGCCGCCGATCGGACGGAAGCGGAATGGCTGGCCGAGCTGGATACCCAGATGGAGGTGGAGAAGAACCCGGACCTGACCGAATTCCGGGAAGTGGCGAAAAAATCCCACGCCATCTTCGTCGACGGCAAGGCGGACCGCCAGGCCCTCCTCGACGCCATCCTGGCCGAACGCTAGGCCGACCGCCCACTACTATCCCGCCGTCCGGCCGGGCGGCGGGAAGACCGCCCCCTTTGGAGACGTGCCATGCAAGTCGTGGATTTGACCCTGCCGATCCAACCCCACTGGCGCTATGGGCTGGAGCAGTTCCTGCCCCATTCCGCCGACAAGGGTGATCGGACGCAGCATACCCGCTTTACCCTGCAGAGCCATTGGTACACCCATATCGATTCGCCGCGCCACTACGTGCCGGATGGGCCGACCTTGGAGCAGTATCCGCTTGACCTGTTGGTGGGGGAGGCCCTGGTGCTGGACGTCTCCGACGCCGCCGACAACGAGGGCATCACCGCCGACCGGCTCAAGCGGGCCATGGGCGATAACGGCAAGCGGGATATCGTCCTGGTGAAAAGCGCCCGCGGCCGCCGGGTGGACTGGACCACCACCGACTTCTGGGACTCGTCCTGCTATATGACCAAGGACGGCGCGGAATGGCTGGGCGACCTCGGTCCCAAGGTGGTGGGGTTCGATTTCCCCCAGGATCACGACATCCGTCTGATCCGCACCCGGGGGGAGGACGGCCTGGACATGACCACCCACGATTCGCTGCTCATTGAACGCGGCATCCTGATGATCGAATACATGCACAACCTCTGGAGTCTGGATCGTGACATCATCAATTTCGTCGGCCTGCCGCTGAACCTGCAGGGTTCGGACGGTGCGCCGATCCGCTGCATTGCCGTGCTCGACTGATTTCGCGGCGCAGCTTTCCCGGCTCGATCTGTCGGCACCGGCGATCGGGCGGTCAAGGAGAAGACGATGGAAGAAGGCGACGCACCTCCCCCCTCACCGGAAGCGCTGGGCCTGCCGGCAATGGTCCTCGGCGCGGCGGCGATCTGTACCGTCCTCGTCACCAATGTCGGCGTATTTGCCCGCTATGTGGCCCGGGTGTCCCTGCCGTCGGTGGAGGAGATCCTCGGCTTCCTGTTCGTCTGGCTGATCTTCGTCTGTTCCGCCCTGTCGTTCCGGGAAGGCGGGCTGATCGGCATCACCATGCTGGGGGACGCGCTGCAAAAACGGCCCCGCCTGTTCCGGGTCCTCGTGGTGATCCAGAACCTGGCGGTGCTGGCGTTTTCCCTGGTGATGGTCCACACCGGGTACCGCATGCTAGACACCCAGTTCGAATTCGAGGAACTGTCGGTGGTGCTGGAGGTCAACCGGGGCTGGATGACCATCGGTTGCGTCGTGGGCTTTCTCGCCATGGCCGGCTTCGCCTTGGTAAACATCTACCGCGCCCTGTTCCCCCGGCGCCCGACGACCCCGCCGGCCGCGTGATCCGCCATGCTTCCCGTTCGCGTCACGCCGCCGCCCCGCCCGGGGCGGCGTTTTTTTTATCTGATTGGGAATTTTTTACGGATTTTCCCTTGCGCCGCGCCGTTCGTGGCGTAAACTGCTACCAAAATGGTATAGGATTACGGTCATGAAATTCACCCAGGAAACCGACTATGCATTTCGGCTCATCCAGCATCTGGTCGCCGCCGACCCGACGCAGTATTTCACCGCCGCCGACATGTCGGCGCGGGAGTGTATCCCGTACCGGTTTTTGCTGCGGGTGCTGGCCAAGTTGAAGAAGGCGGGGATTATCGCCTCGCGCCAGGGCATCGACGGCGGCTTCCGTCTGGCCCGGCCGGCCGGCAGCATCACCCTGCGCGAGGTGGTGGAAGCGGTGGAGGGTGGCATTCACCTCAACCGCTGTCTCAAGGACGTGCGCCTGTGCGGCGCCGGCCACGCCCCTGCCTGCCGCATCCACCGCACCCTGGCGGCGGTGCAGGCGCGACTGCTGGAGGACTTGGACCGCTATACCTTTGCCAGTTTGGAATCGTCGTGATGGCGACGCCCCCGTACACCAGAGCCTGACATCCCACGCAAGGAGACACACCATGCCAGAAATCCAGCACTGCCGCAACTGCGCGTCCGCCGATACCGGGTTGCAGTCCTTCATCGCCGGCCTGACGGTCGAGACCGCCCACCACCGCGCCGGCGACGAGCCGGTGCGCTGCGGCTTCGGGCTGCAGGGCGTCTGCTGCCGCCTCTGCGCCAACGGTCCCTGCCGCATTACCCCGAAAACCCCGCGCGGCATCTGCGGCGCCGACGCCGACGCCATCGTCGCCCGCAACCTGCTGCGGGCCGTGGCCGCCGGGTCCGGCTGTTATATCCATATCGTGGAAAACACCGCCCGCAACCTCAAGGCCGTGGGCGAGAGTGGCGGCACCATCAAGAGCGTGCCGGCGCTGGAACGGCTGGCGAAGCTCTTGGGCCTCGCCGGCGGCACACCGCACGACCTGGCGGTGCGGGTGGCCGACGCGGTGCTGGCCGACCTCTACCGCCCCCGGTTCGACCCCATGCGGCTCACGGAAAAGATGGCCTATGCCCCCCGGTACCGCAAGTGGCAGGAGCTCGGTCTGCTGCCCGGCGGCGCCAAGTCCGAGGTATTTGACGGGGTGGTGAAGTCCTCCACCAACCTGTCGAGCGATCCCGTCGACATGCTGATGCACTGCCTGACCCTCGGCATCAGCACCGGTCTCTACGGGCTGACCATGACCAACCTGCTGAACGACGTGATGCTGGGCGAGCCGGTGATCCGTCCCGCCGCCGTCGGTTTCCAGACCATCGACCCCGACTACATCAACATCATGATCACCGGCCACCAGCATTCCTGCTTCACCGACCTGCAGGAGCGCCTGGTGCAGCCGGAGGTGACGGCCCGGGCCCGGCAGGCGGGCGCCAAGGGCTTCCGCCTGGTGGGTTGCACCTGCGTCGGGCAGGACCTGCAACTCCGGGGCGAGCACTACCAGGAGGTGTTCACCGGCCACGCCGGCAACAATTTCACCAGCGAAGCCGTGCTCGCCACCGGCGCCGTCGACATGGTGGTCTCCGAGTTCAACTGCACCCTGCCGGGCATCGAGCCCATCGCCGAACAGCTCCATATCCGCCTGTTCTGCATCGACGACGTCGCCAAGAAGGCCAACGCCGGCTTCACCCCCTACTCCTACGGCGAGCGGGAGGCGGTGAGCGAACGGATCATCGCCGAGGCCCTCGCCGCCTACGCCGATCGCCGGGGCCGGGTGACGGTAGCCGTGCCGGCGGATCACGGCAACGACGACACCCTCACCGGCGTGTCCGAAACCTCCCTCAAAGCCTTCCTCGGCGGCAGCTGGCAGCCGCTGGTGGACTGCATCGCTTCCGGAGCGATCAAGGGCGTCGTCGGGGTGGTGGGCTGTTCCAGCCTGGTGAGCGGCGGCCATGACGTCCTAACCGTGGACCTCGCCCGCGAGCTGATCCGCCGCGACATCCTGGTGCTCTCCGCCGGCTGCTCCAGTGGCGGTCTCGAGAACGTCGGCCTGATGCGGCCCGCCGCCGCCGCCGAGGCCGGACCGAACCTGCGGCGCGTCTGCGAATCCCTGGGGATTCCGCCGGTCCTGAACTTCGGCCCCTGTCTTGCCATCGGCCGGTTGGAGATGGTTGCCACCGAACTGGCGGAGCACCTGGGCATCGACATTCCGCAGTTACCGCTGGCGCTGTCCGCACCGCAGTGGCTGGAGGAACAGGCGCTGGCCGACGGCTGTTTCGGCCTGGCCCTGGGCCTTCCGCTGCATCTGGGTAAACCGCCCTTCGTCACCGGCAGCCCGGTGGTGGTGGACATCCTTACCCAAAAATTGCCGGAACTCACCGGTGGTCAGGTTATTCTGGACGAAGACGCGGCCCGGGCGGCGGCGACTCTGGACGGGATCATCGAGGCGCGCCGCGCCGCCCTCGGCCTTTCACCGGTGGGCGCGCCCGAGGGAGTTCCGGCGGAAGCCGTCTGATCCTCGGCGCGTTCGATTTTCCGCGGGAATCCTTTGAGGGAGGGATGGCAATGCGCCGCATCTTCATCGATCGGGAAAAATGCCAGGGCTGCCTCGGATGCGCCTTCGCCTGCATGGCCGAACACAACCCGGCCGGAACGTCCGCGTACGACCTTGTCCTCACCGACGCCGGAGCGGTCTGCCACGGCAACGTCTTCACCGACGCCGGCGGCCGGCCGGTGCCGGTCTTGTGCCGGCACTGCGACGATCCGGACTGCGTCCGCGCCTGCATGAGCGGAGCGATGCGGAAGGACCGCTTGTCGGGTCGGGTGACCTACGACCGCGACCGGTGCGCGTCCTGCTACATGTGTCTGATGTCCTGCCGTTTCGGTGTTTTGAAGACGGACGGACTCACCGGCCGGTTCATCCAGAAATGCGACCTGTGTGGCGACCGCCCCGTACCCCGCTGCGTGGAAGAATGTCCATCCGGCGCCCTTGACTACCGGGAGGTGGAACCCTCCGCCGTGTGAAATCCGGCCATCCTCCGGACTGGGTACCAGCGCCGCCGACCGCACGGCGGCGGCTGAAGGGCACGCAACCGATCCGGTCCGGTCGTGTGGACGGAGGTCCGATCGGCGCCCTCAGCCTGAACCACGCAACCATGCGGATGGTGTGAACCTGGCTGCCAGCGCCGCCAGCCTCGACGGCGAACGGTTGCGCAGGTCTTCCATATCCGAGTTGACGGATAGTTGTTCCTTCCAACCGGGAGGCGGACCAAGCGCATGTCCTACTATGTGCCAGCGGCCGCCGGCCGCATGGCGACGGGGCGGGGGCGAGAACCGCGCCGGTTCCGGTCGTATACGAAGGTCCGTTCGGGCGCCGTAGTGTAGATCCACGCAACCATGCGATTGTGGTGTGACTGCCTGTCATCTCCGCCTACCATCCGACAGCGGGCGGTTGCGCCGGCCGGTACATTTCCGAAGCGTCGACGGTTTGACGATCTTTCTAACGGGGAGGTGGACCATGCGTCATGTAATTCTGGGTGCCAGTGCCGCCGGCCTTACGGCGGCGGGCGAACTGCGCCGTCTCGACCCGGCGGCGGACATCACCGTTGTCAGCACGGATACGGAGGTGTATTCCCGATGTATGCTCCACCGCCGCCTTGCCGGCGACCGGGAGGATATCAGCTTTGTCCCGGCCGATTTTTTCGCCGCCAACCGGATCCGCTGGCTGCCGGGTGAAACCGCGATCGATCTCGATCTGGACGCGGGCGCGGTGCTGCTGGC
>JAJBSZ010000075.1 GCA_020861125.1 Planctomycetota bacterium
CACCGTGCTCTGCGGTTCTGCTCGGTACCCGGTCAAGGATCCCTTTGTCGAGTTGCTGAAAACCAGTCTGGCAACATTTCTCAATGCGTTCACCTATCCGGACCGGACCGTCTATCCCTGCTCCAGCATGAACGAGAAAGACTTTCACAACCTGATGCGGGTTTACTGCGACGCGGTGTTTTTTCCGACGTTGTCCGAGGACCATTTCCGGCAGGAAGGCCACCACCTGGAGTTTGACGGCGGCCGGCCGGCGATCAAGGGCGTCGTCTATAACGAAATGCGCGGGGTATATTCGGACCCGGACGGCATTCTCGACCGCCACATCCAGTCCACCCTGTTTGCTTCCAATGCCTACGGCAGGGATTATGGCGGCGATCCCAAGGCGATCCCGGAACTCACCTACCAGCAGTTTGTCGCTTTCCACCGCGCCTACTACCATCCCAGCAATGCCTGGATTTTCACCTACGGCAATGCCAGTCCGGCTGTCACCTGGGAGATTCTCGATCGGGAATATCTCGGGAAATTCGATGCCGGAAAACTGGATACCGCCATCGCGCCTCTGGAGCGCTGGCACGAGCCGAAAAAATTCACCCATCGCTATCCTCTGGACGCCGGCGATTCGCCCGTGGCCAAAACCGACATCGCCGTCGCTTTTGCCACCAACGACCGGCGCGATGCTATAACCACACTGGCGATGAAGGTCATCGACGGCTATCTGCTGGACAATGCTGCCTCCCCACTCCGCAAAGCCCTCATCGACTCCAGATTGGGTGAGGAGCTGGGGGGATCCGGCTACGCCGATCACCAGCGGGACACCTATTTCATTGTCGACCTCAAGGGTTCGGAGCCGGAACGGGCCGAAGCGGTGGAAGCGCTGGTCCTGGATGTGGTGCGGCGGGAATGCGAAGCCGGCTTCGACCCGGAAAAGGTCGAGTCCGTCCTCCACCGTCTGGAACTGGCGGCCCGGGAGATACGACCGCAGTATCCGCTGCGGTTGCTGGAGCGGGTCTTCGCCTCCTGGCTCTACGACTCGGATCCGCTGGAGCAGGTGGACATTTCCGGCCAGATTGACCAGCTCCGCGCCGCCATGGCCGCGGACGTGCGGTTCCTGGAGAACACCGCCGCCACCTGGTTGGTGGAAAACCGCCACCGGCTGCGGATCACACTGGTTCCCGATCCGGAGTATCTGGAACGTAACGATCGGCAGATGGACGAGGCTATGGACCGTCGTTTGGCCGAGATGTCGCCTGCTGACCGGCATAATGCAGAGGAAACCGCCCGGCGGCTGGAGGCCATGCAGTCCGCCGGCAACACCCCGGAAGCTTTGGCTACGCTGCCCCGGCTGGCCATCACCGATGTTTCTCCCACGCCGATGCCTTTGGCCTACGCAGTGGAGACGGTCAGCGGAAGGGATTTTGTCCGCGTGCCCCTGTATGCCGGCGGTGTCGGGTATTGTGCCGTTGCTCTGCAGCTGTCCGGTCTGGACGAGGACGACCTGACGCTGCTGCCGCTGTTTTGCGAGGCATTGAGCAAGACTGGCGCGGCGGGTCTGGACTACGCTGCCATGGCCGCCCGGGAGGCGGCGGTGACTGGAGCCCTCGAGTTCAACGCCGGCCTCATTACCCATGTGGACGGACCGGCTCACGCCCGGTGTAAGCTGGGCATTTGGCTCAAGGCTCTGGACAGCGATTGGGACCAGGCCATGGCGGTGTTGTCGGATCGGTTGTTCCGGGCGGACTTCGGTGACCGGGAGCGCCTGCGGGATATCATTCTGCAATCGCGCATGGCCTGGCGCAACCAGATCGTGCCGGCCGGTAACGTCTATGCCGCCCTGTATGCCGCCAAGGAACTCAACTCCGCCCTGGCCCTTTCCGAACGGCTTTCCGGCTGTACCCAGGCCAGGTTCATCGACCACGTGGCGAACACCGTGGATTCGGTTTTACCGAGCCTTCCCGACCGGCTGACCGCCTTGCGCCACAAGATCCTGGCCGGTGCCGTTCCCTGCCTGGCGCAGATCGGTGCGGACAACAACCTGGATCGGAGCCGGGAGTGGCTTGCCGCCAATGCGGACCGTTTCGGTGGCAGGAACGAGCCGGAGCACCTCACGCCGCTGCCCACTCCCGCCGGTCCCTTCCGCGTCGGGCTGGCCGCGCCGGCCGATGTCGCTTTTGCGGCGCGTTCGTTGCCCGCGCCCGCCATGAGCGATCCGGCCGCTGCGGCTCTGGCGCTTTTGGGCGTCCAGCTGAGCTACGGCTACCTCTGGAATGAAATAAGGGTCAAGGGCGGGGCCTATGGTGCGCGGGCGGCCTACGACGGCGCCCGGGGCAGCTTCACGTTTTCCAGTTTCCGCGACCCCAACCTGTTCGCTACGCTTGATGCCTTTGCCGGTGCCGCCCGGTTCGTGGCGGAAGAAATGGACCTCTCGCCGGCCGCCCTGGAGCAGTCGATCATCGGCACGGTGAAAACCCTGGACGTGCCGATGCGTCCGTCCACGGCGGTGGTGACGGCTCTCAACCGGCATCTCGGAGGCGATGACGAATCCTTCCGGCAGCGCCTGCGGAGCCGGCTGCTCTCCCTCGACGCGGACGCGGTCCGGACGGCGGCGGCCCAGGTGTTTGCCGGCATGCCGGAGGCGCCGGTCGCCGCCCTCGCCAGCCGCGAGAAGATAACCGAGGAAAACGCCAGGAATCAGGAACGGCCCTTGGCGATTGAACCACTGTGGGAAAACTGATCCGCCGTCTGCGGTAAGGCGGAAGAAATTTTGGAAAAAATCCGTTGCGGTTTTTTCCCGGGACAGGTATAAAGATCATGAACGGCGCCGACGCCGTTTTCCGAGGATTGACATGATGGAGCACCCCGGTTTCCTCTTTGCCAACAGCACCCCGCGAGGCTCGGCCGTCGCGTCGGTTGGCATTGCCAGGCAAAACTGGTGGTGGCGCGGCAACTGGTGGCGGGTGATCCCGTCGGCTGTTCCGTTCGCCTCCTCCATCGGACCGTTTTCCTCGTAACGCCGGAACCGGACCGAAACACCGAGACGATTGTACACGGGACAGCCCTAGGGCTGTCCCTTTCTTTTTCGCAGGCGTTTTTGACCGACAAGGATCCGCATCATGGCCGAGACAGTGAGAACCGACGGCGTTATCCGCATGCTTCCGGGGGAACGGTTTACGCCGTTTGCCCTGGCCAAGAAGCTCGGGGCGAAAATTCTGTTCGAATCCTCATCCTTCCAGCGTGGCCGCACCCGGTATTCGCTGCTGGTGCTGGACGAGGCCTTCCGGCTGGTGCAGCGCGGTGCCGCGGTGCTCTTTCAGGCCGTCGGCAAAGACGAGGAGCCGTTCACCGCCGCGCCCGCCCGCGATATTCTGGATGCGGCCCAATACTTTGCCGACCAGCATCCGGTCCTCCACCAGGATTTCCCCTATCCGTGCGGCGGTTTCGGCTATGTCGGTTACGAGTTCGCCAGCCGCTGCGACAGCATCCGCCTGACACCGAAACCGGACGATATCGGCATCGACGACGCGTTGTTTTTGTTTGGCCACGTTTATCTGATCTACGATCACCACGCCGATGTCATCTACCTGCACGGGGTCAACTACCACGAGCACGAGGTGGATCTCGAGGAGGCGCTGGACGCGGTGGAAACGCGCATCCGGGACTTTGACTTCAACTACCTGGCCGAGCCTGTCCGCAAAGCCAACGCCCGCATCCTGCCCGATCCGGATGGCGAACGAGCCTATCTCGACGGGGTGGCGAAGTTGAAAAAAGACATCGAGGACGGGAGTTTTATCCAGGCGGTCCTGTCCCGACGTCTGATCGTCGAGACCGACCAGCCCTCCTTCGAATCCTACCGCCGCCTCCGTTCCATCAATCCGTCCCTCTACATGTTCCACATCGACTTCGGCGATTTTCAGTTGTTCGGCGCATCGCCCGAGGTTCATGTCAAGCTGAAGGAAAAACGGATCACCATCAAGCCGCTGGCCGGAACTCGGCCCCGATCCGCCGACCCGGCCGAGAACGCCCGCCGGGAAGCGGAACTTCTGCAGGATGAAAAAGAGGTGGCGGAGCACATGATGCTGGTGGATCTGGCCCGGAATGACCTCGGCCGGGTGGCGGTGGCGGGTAGCGTCAAAGTGGTGGACCTGATGTCGGTGGAGCACTATTCCCACGTGATGCACATCTCCTCCCGGGTCGAGGCTGAGCTGGATGACGCCGTTCCCAGCCTCGACGTCATCCGGTTTTCCTTTCCGGCCGGCACCGTCTCCGGGGCGCCGAAGATCCGGGCCATGGAAACCCTCGACGCCCTCGAGCGCCATCCCCGGCGATTTTATTCCGGCGTCGTCGGCTATATCGAACCGGGCGGCGAGTGCAACACCTGCATCGCCCTGCGCTGCGGGCTGCAGAAGGGCGGGCGTCTCTACCTGCAGGCGGGAGCGGGAATCGTGCACGATTCCATCCCGGAAAAGGAACTGGCCGAAACCAACCACAAGCTGGGCGCCATGCTGGCTGCTCTGGACTTGATCGCGGAGGATAACTAACCATGTACGTCGTTATCGATCACTTCGATTCCTTCACCTATAACCTGGTGCAGATGCTCCGCGAAATCGTACCGGACGAAGTCCGCACTATCCGCTCCGACGCCTTCAGGCCGGAAGATTTGGAAAGCCTCCCCTTGCGCGGCCTGATCCTCTCGCCCGGTCCCGGCCGACCCGAGGAATACCCGGCCTCTCTGGAGACCGTTCGCCGGTTCTGCGGCCGTGTGCCCATGCTGGGGGTCTGTCTCGGTCACGAGCAGATGGTGGCGGCTCATGGCGGCACCATCCGCCGTGGTCGGCGCATCATGCACGGCAAGGCGGATGAAACCCTCCACGACGGCCGCGGTTGTTTTCGCAATATTCCGTCCCCCGCTTCCTTCATGCGCTACCATTCGCTGGTGGCGGAGGCGGACCTGCCATCCTGTCTGGAAGCCACTGCCTGGAGCCGCCGCGACGGTGACGTCATGGGCGTTCGCCACCGCCAGCACCAGATGGAAGGCGTGCAGTTTCATCCCGAGTCCATCGGGTCGGCCCTGGGGCGAAAGGTTCTGGAAAATTTCGTGAACTACCGCCGCGAACCGTTTCCCACCAAGCAGGTTCTCACCCGGTTGTTGGCGGGCGAGGACCTCGACCGCGACACCGCCCGCGCCTTCATGCTGGAGACAGCCGAGGGCAACCTGACCGATGCCCAGCTGGCCGGCTACCTCTGCGCCCTGGCCGCGAAAGGAGAAACGGCCGAGGAGATAGCCGGGTGCGTCTCGGTACTGGTGGACAAATGCACCCCATTCCACACCGACCTCCCGGTTTTGGACATCGTCGGTATCGGCGGCGACGGCAAGGGGTCATTCAACCTCTCCTCCATGGCCTCGGTGGTGGCGGCCGCCTGCGGCCAGCCCATGGCCAAGCACGGCAACCGGGCGGTAAGTTCCTTCTGCGGTGCCGCCGACTTCTTCGCCCAATTGGGATATCCCCTCACCCTGGCGCCGGAGCGGGCGGAACGGCTTCTGGCTGACACCAATTTCGCCTTCCTTTTTGCCCCGCTCTACCACAGCGCCATGAAACATATGGCGACGGCGCGGCGGGAATTGGCGGTGCGCTCGATCATGAACCTCCTCGGCCCCATCGCCAATCCGGCCCGGGCCAAGTTCCAGCTGCTGGGCGTACCGGAAATCGGGCTCCTCCGTCCCATCGCGGAAGCGGCGGTCATGCTGGGCGGCCAGCGGGTGATGACCATCCGTTCCGACGACGGCCTGGACGAGTTCTCCTGCGCCGCTCCCACCCGATATGTGCTGGCGGTCGAGGGCGAACCCATGCGGGAGGGCGTGTTTGATCCGGCCGAGGCGGGCATCACCGGCTTTGCATCGGATTCCCTCCGAGGCGGCACCGCCGAGGACAATGCCGCCATCGCCGTTCGGCTGATGTCCGGAGAAGACACCGGCGGCGCTCTTGACGCCACCTGCCTGAATGCCGGGGCGGGATTGTTCGTCGCCGGCATGGTTCCGTCCATCGTCGACGGGTACCGGCAGGCGCGGGATGCCTTCGCCACCGGCAAGGTTCGGGAGAAAATGGACCAGGTCATCGGCCGCGCCCGGGAGTTGGCGGCCCAATAGGATACCCTCATGGCGACAAACATTCGTGACGACATCGTGGCTCGGCGCAAGGCGCGGATCGCCGCCACCGGTTTTGCCGAAGGGGCACCGTTGCCGCGTCGCCGGGAGACGCCGATCGTGCCGTTTCTCGGTGAAGACGGTCTCATCTGCGAAGTAAAGCGCCGTTCCCCCTCACGGGGGGATATCGCGCCCGGGCTGGATGCGGTGGACCAGGCCGGGCTGTATCTCCGGGCCGGGGCCCGGAACCTTTCGGTTCTGACCGTTCCGGAAGGGTTCGGCGGCAGCCTGACCGATCTCCTCCGCATCAAACGGGAATTTCCCGGCGCCGCCGTGCTACGCAAGGATTTCCTCTACGATACCCATGACATCGACGCCGCCTGGCGCGCCGGCGCCGACGCCGTACTCCTCATCGCCGGCATGCTGACGGCCGAGGAACTGGCCGTTTTATACCGCTGCGCCAAAAGCCTCGGTCTTGAGGCGTTGGTGGAAATTCATGACGAGGAGGATCGGCGAAAAGCGGCGCCGCTCCGGCCCAATCTCGTCGGCATCAACAGCCGGGACCTTACCACCTTCACCATCGATCCGCTGCTGCCGGTGATGGTCAAGGCCGGCATCGACTGGCCCTGCCGGGTGGTGTACGAATCCGGCATCAGGGACGCCGAGGGCGCCAACTTTACGGCCGCGGCCGGCTTCGACGGCTTGCTGGTAGGGGAGGCGGTGGTGCGGGACCCGGCGCTGGCGGGACAACTCAGCGCCGCCATGCGCGCCGCCCGTCCGGCCCGGTTTTGGCCGGAAATCGGCAGCCGTCGCGTTCGCCATCCGAACCGGCCGCTTCTGAAGATCTGCGGCCTGACCCGGGAGGAGGATGCCCGGTTGGCGGCCGAGCTCGGCGCCGACGTTCTGGGGTTTGTCTTCTGGCCGCAGTCACCGCGCCGGGCCACACCCGGGTTACTGCGTTCTCTGGCCGACCTGGAGATCCTCAAGGTGGCGGTGACGGTGAACGGCGCCGATGCCGACCACCTGGCGCCGGAGGTGGAGGACCTGCTGCGGGACGGCCTGCTGGACGCGGTGCAACTGCATGGAGACGAGCGGGCCGACGCCTGCGCCCGGTTGTGGCCGGTGCAGTATAAGGCGATCCGTCCGCGCAGTCCGGCCGAGTTGGCGGAAGCGGACGCGTACCGCTGCCCGCGCCTGCTGCTGGATGCGGCGGCACCAGTGCCGGGTGGATCCGGCACTCGGGTGGACGCGGAGATTCTCGAAAGCTGGCGCCGGCCTCTCTGGCTTGCCGGCGGCATTACGCCGGACAACGCCCGCCGTGTCGCCGAAACCAGGAACCCGGAACTCCTGGACCTGGCCAGTGGCGTCGAGGCTTCGCCCGGCGTAAAGAGCCAGGAAAAGATGCGACGGCTGTTTGAACAATTTCATTGATCCTCTCGACCGGAAAGAACAAACCAATGACAGCGAGCGATGAACACCCCAGCACCATCACGGCCAAGCCGGCCGACTATTTCGGCCAGTACGGTGGCCGCTATGTGGGAGAGACCCTGCGGCCAGCCCTGGACAGTCTGGAACGGGAATACGTGACAGCGATGGCCGACCCGGAGTTTCACCAGGAACTGAACCGCATTCTCGCCACCTGGGTCGGCCGGCCCACACCGCTGCTCTTCGCCGAGAATGCCAGCCGGTCCCTTGGCGGCGCTCGGATCTACATCAAACTGGAGGGCCTGGCCCACACCGGCGCCCACAAGATAAACAATGCCGTCGGCCAGGCCCTCCTTGCCAAACGCATGGGCAAACGCCGGGTCATCGCCGAGACCGGGGCCGGCCAGCACGGTCTTGCCACCGCCGCCGCCTGCGCCAAACTCGGTCTGGATTGCACCGTCTATATGGGTTCGGTGGATGTGGCCCGGCAGCGTCCCAAAGTTTTTGCCATGGAGATGATGGGAGCCCAGGT
>JAJBSZ010000443.1 GCA_020861125.1 Planctomycetota bacterium
GCCTCCTCGCCGCCGTGGCCCTCGCCTTCAACCCGCCGGCAGCCCTGGTCCAGGGCCTGCGGCACACCGACGTCGTCCGGAGGTACGGCATTTCCTCCTACCGGACCATGGTGGCGGCACTGCCCCGGCCGCCCGCGGCCACCGGCGACGACGGCTGGATCATCGACGCCCCGGACGGCGGAGCGGCGTTTTCCTGGCGGCCGGTGGCGGACGGCTGGTTGCTCAGCATGATACTGCCGGCCCAGCCGTTCCTCGACGCCGGGCTGGATCCCGCCCGTCTGCCGGACGGGGTGTTTCAGGACGGCCGCATCGTCCTCACGGCCCTTGCCCGAACGGGCGGTGGCGGTGACGGCGCGGTGGAATCTTTCGTCGCACTGATCGAGGCCAATCGCGATCGCCTCGGCTACCATGAGGAACTCGACCACTTTGAGGTGTCCATCGGCGGCGGCAGCCGTTTCGAATGGGCCCGGGACATCGACGCCAACGACAAGGATCTCGTGTTTGTGGTGGATCCCCACATGCTGCTGGCGGCAGGGGTCGACCGCGACAACGTCGCGGGGTGGGTGTATGGGTCGGTGTATGTCGCAGACGAATACGGCCGATCTGTCCCGGAGGAAAAATTCCTGAAACCGTTCAACCTGCGGTAAAAACCCGTTCAGACGCCTACCGGCGCACCGGAGACCGACAAAAGGCCGGACGGATTGCCGTCCGGTTTTTTTGGGAAACGTGGCGCGGAAATCTCCGCCGCGTATACTGGCAGTGGTTCACTTCGCGTTGGCGGCTGGCCGTCCGGCCGTTTTTATCCGTTTCGGAGACGCACATGATTCTCGACGCCCACATCCATCTCGGCACAGATTCCGTTTTCGACCATACCACGACCGAGGATGATCTGGAACGGGTTTATGCCGAACACGGGGTGGATGGTGGCATCGTCCAGCCGGCGCTGCCCCGTCCCTATCTCGAAGACACCCGCGCCATCCACGACCGCATCCACCGCCTGACCCAAAACGGCCGGCGCCGCTGGTGGGGCATGGCGGCCATCGATCCGCATTTCCGGCCGGAGGACTACGACGCCGAGGCGGAACGGTGCGTTCGGGAGCTGGGGTTTGTCGGCATCAAACTCACCCCCATCGGCCATGCCTGCAGTCCCGCCTCCCGGGACGGCCTGCGGGTTTTTTCCGTCTGCCAACGGCTGGGGGTTCCCTTGATGATCCATACCGGCAACGGCATTCCCTTTGCCGATCCCATGGCGGCGGTCACGGGCATCGAGGCATATCCGGATGTCCGGGTGGTGCTGGCCCACGCGGGTTCGGAGATGCACTACCGCCAAGCCATATACCTGGCGCGGAAATTCGACAATGTCTATCTTGAACCCAGTTGGGTCGGGGCAGCCGGCGTGTCGGTCATGCTGCGGGAACTGGGCAGCCGGAAGTTAATGTTTTCCTCCGACGTCATCGCACAGTTGCCGGTGGAACTGGCCAAATACCGGTCCCTCATCCCCGATCCGGCCGACCTTGATCAGGTACTATTCCGCACCGTAGCCGAAGTCTACCGCCTGGCGGTGTAGCCCGCCGCCCAACCAATCACCTGTGGATTTCCCATGAAACCCGTGAAAAAAGCCACCATGAAGGACGTCGCCAAAGCCTGCGGAGTCTCCTCCATGGCGGTCTCCATGGCGATGAGCGGCAAGGCGGGCATTTCCCAGGAGACCCGGGAGCGCATTCTCAAAACCGCCAAGGCCATGCGCTACACGCCGAACCTGATCGCCAAGAGCCTAAGGGTGCGGGAGACCCGCACCCTGGGTGTGGTCACCTCCGACAGCTCCCACCTCCTGTTCGCCAAGCTCCTCACCGCCATCGGCGACGCCGCCGACAGACACGGGTACAGCATCATCATCGCCAATACCGGCCAGAGCGTCGAACGCGAGCGCACGGCCATCCGCACCCTCATCACCAAGCGCATCGACGGCCTGCTCCTGGCCGCGCCGATGAACGTGGACGAAGCCGCCATGGGCGAGGCCGAAGACCTGGACATCCCGGTCGCGGTGCTCATGCGCAGCGGCCGGCGGGTGGTGGATACGGTGATCACCGACAACTACCGCGGCGCCTACGAAATGGTCGACTACCTCGCGGCCAGCGGCAGCCGGCGCATCCACATGATAAGCCTGAACCGGGAATCCCGCACCGGGCGGGAGCGGATCCGCGGCTGCCGGCAGGCCTGGAAGGATCACGGGCTGACGCCCGGCGAAATTCTTTATAGCCGCCCGTTCATCGCCGACGGCTACGCCGCCATGAAAAAACTGCTGGCGCGCAATAGGCCCATGGACGCGGTGTTCTGCGGCTGCGACGTCATTGCCATCGGGGCCATGCGGGCCATCCTGGAGAAGGGGCTGCGGATTCCCCGGGACATCCGACTCTGTGGTTTCGATGATATCGATCTGCTGGAAGACCTCCGCGTTCCCCTGACCACCATGCGCCAACCCATCCACGGCATGGGCCGGGAAGGGGTCGGCCTGCTCCTCGACCGTATCCGCGACCCGGGGCGGCCGGCGCAAAAGGTGGTAATGCCCGGCGAACTCGTGATCCGCGCCTCGACCTGAGGCCGGCCGCTACCGCACCGTCCACCCAACCAAGGAAAGGAAACCACATGGATTTCACAGGCAAGGCCGTCATCGTCACCGGCGCGTCCATCGGCATGGGCCGGGAGACCGCCGTCCAGTTCGCCGCCCGGGGAGCCAAGGTGGTGGTCAACTACGCCCGGGCCGAGGACCAGGCTCAGGAAACCCTCGCCACCATCCAGCAGGCCGGCGGCACGGCCGTCCTGTGTCAGGGCGACGTGTCCCGGGAGGAGGATGCCGCCCGTATCGTCGCCACCGCCGTCGACGCCTTCGGTCGGCTGGACGTGCTGGTCAACAACGCCGGCACCACCGCGTTTATTCCGTTTACCGATCTGGACGCGGCCACGCCCGAAGTCTGGACCCGGCTGTATGCCACCAATGTCATGGGCGCCTTTTTCTGCGCCCGGGCTGCGGCCTCGGCCATGCGGAAAACCGGTGGCGGCGTGATCATCAACAACGCCTCCGTCTCCGGCCACCGGCCCCAGGGCAGCTCCATCCCGTACTGCTCCTCCAAGGCGGCGTTGCTGCACCTTACCCGTTGCCTGGCCGTCGCCCTCGGGCCCGATATCCGGGTCTGCAGCGTCTCGCCCGGCTACATTGAGGACACCCGCTGGAACCGGGACCGGCCGGGCCACGATCCGGCTGCGGCGCACCAGACGGCGGTGGAGCTGTCACTGCTGAAACGGGTGGGCGCTTCGGCTGATGTCGCCGGGGCGATTCTGTATTTGGCGTCAGACGCGGCCGGGTTCGTCACCGGCATCGACGTCCTTGTTGACGGCGGTCGGCAGTTCCGAGTATAAGCCGGGCCGGCGCCGCCATTTTCCCTGGTGGTGAAAAACTTGTCTCCACCCGGGGTTTTCCTATAATCCACCTACGCTACCAGACACGGGCCTGTAGCTCAGTCGGTCAGAGCAGGTGGCTCATAACCACTTGGTCGGGGGTTCGAGTCCCTCCGGGCCCATTTTTCCATCATGCCGGGCTGGCGCCGCCGGTTTTCCCGCACGCGCGCTGTTTCACCATCGCCATCCATTTGCCAGAAAGGGTTTCATGTCACGCATCGGCGACAATCTCGAACGGTTGTTTTCCCTCGAAAACAAGGTTATTCTCTTCACCGGCGCTGCCGGCGGTATCGGCGCGGCGCTGGCCCAGGGGCTGGCGGATGCGGGCGGCACCCTTGCCCTCTGCGATCTGCGGGCCGAGGCGGTGGAGGCCATGGCGGCGACGATGCCGGGTGCCGCCGGTTTCGCCCTGGACATCAGCGACCTCGCTTCCATCCGACGCTGCGTTGCCGACGTGGTGGCGCGCTTCGGCCGCATCGACGTTCTGGTCAACTGCGCCGGGATCAACAAACGCGAAGGCCTCCTCGATGTCAGCGAGGAAACCTACGACCGGATCATGGCCATCAACCTCAAAGGGGTGTTTTTCATGAGCCAGGAGGTGGCCCGGCAGATGATTAAGCAGGGCGGCGGCAACGTCATCAACATCGGTTCCCACAATGACGAAGCCATGCTTGGCGGCTGTTCGGTGTACGGAGCCACCAAGTCCGGCGTCCGGGCTCTGACCCGGGCCATGGCGGTGGAATGGGCAGGGCATAACATCCGCGCCAACGCCATCAGCCCCGGCCATATCCTCACCCCTCTCACCACCGTCACCTGGGAACACCCCACCCGGTCGGTGTGGCTGCGGGATCGCATCGCCATGCGCCGCCCCGGCACGCCGGAGGAACTGGTAGGGATGTGCGTTATGCTCGCCTCCGACGCCAGCCGGTACATGACAGGCGAAGCCTACCACGTGGACGGCGGCTGCCTCTGTGGTGGCGACCCGTGGGATTTTGATACCGCCTATAAGGCGGATAAAGATTCCATGCCCCGCTTCGCGGATTGACGCCCCGCGCGATCCGCCCATTCATAGCGCGGCCCTCCCCGTTGGGGCAGGGCCGCTTGGTATCGCTAGCGGTAGGAGACGTGGTATCAGGCGATGAGCCAGCCGCCGTCGACCAGCAGGACGTGGCCGTTCACGTAGCGGGAGACGTCCGACGCCAGGAACACCACTGGCCCGAACATGTCCTCGAGGGCGCCGATATGGCCCATGGGAGCGCGGGACATCACCCAGGCGCTCTTGACCGGATCATCCAGGAACGGCGCCGAAATCTCGGTGCGGATCCAGGCCGGGGCGATGGCGTTGACGTTGATGCCTTTGGGGCCCCATTCGATGGCGAGGGAATGGGTGAGCTGGTTTACCGCCCCTTTGGACGGCGCGTAGGCGAGATCGTGCAGCCGCCCCTGGAAGCCGCGCAGGGAGGAGATGTTTATGATCTTGCCGCTGCCTTGTTCCAGCATGTGCCGCCCGGCGTGCTTGCAGGTCATAACCAGGGACTTCAGGTTTACATCCATGACCCGGTCCCATTCCCCCATGTCGAACTCGGCCGCGGCCTGGAGATGCACCGCGCCCTGGCTGTTGACGAGGATGTCAAGGCCGCCCAATTCCCGCACCGTCGCCGCCCCCATCCCTTCCACAGCGGCTTCGTCGGTGACGTCCACCGCCAGGTGCATGCCCCGCACGCCCAGTCCGGTGATGGCCGCCGCCGTCTCCGCCAGACCCGCCGGACCGCGGCCGACCACGCAGACGTCGGCGCCCACTGCCGCCAGGGCCAGCGCCATCGCCTGGCCCAATCCCTTGTTGCCGCCCACCACCAGGGCCCGTTTGCCCTGCAGCGAAAACAGGGCGGGGAAGCCTTTCGCCTTTGCCGCCAGTTCCTCGAGTCCGGCCATGTGTTCTCCTTTTATGCGGCTGCGCCCCGATCGCCGGCCAGTTTGTCCAACCGGCGGTTGCGGAAATACAGGAGGATGTCGATGCCCACCGCAACGAAGTTTATAATGTAAAAGAGCACCACGTAATTGACGGGGCGGTCGCTGGCGAATTTGGAGGCGATGCCGAAGAGGTAGCCCGCTTCGACGATGGAGAGAAAGGTGATGCTCTTCCCTTTGGCGGTACGGGCGCGGTAGCTTTTGAGAATGGACGCCGGCCAGGCCGCGCCGAAGGAGACCACCATGGCGACTTCCAACAATTCCGCTAACATCTGGTATCCCCTAGCCAGCCGCCGGCCGGCACCTTGTGCTCTTCAACTGCCATTGCCCGGACTAATTCGCCAGGCCACAGCGCGGTTCACCATACCATAAGCGGCCCGCCAACGCCAGGGAAAGAACGACAGCGCCTGGTATCCTGGAAGCCGGCACACCATCCAGCCTCTGCCGCTGGCCATACCCCGGACCCGCCTCACTTACCAATTGACATACGAAATACAGTATTTACAATACCCGTACGCTATATTCTCTCGTGGAAGGACAGCGGCAGTGGATGTCGTCGAAAAGTCACCGGTGCGGGCAAAAGTCGCCACCATTTTGCGCGAAGCCATCTTATCTGGGGAGTTTACCGCCGGGTCGGAACTGTCCCTGACCGAGACGGCGCATCTGCTGCGGGTCTCCCGGACGCCGGTTCGGGAGGCGTTTCAAGTACTCGAGGCGGAAGGGTTGCTGGAACTGCGGATGAACCGCGGCGCCATTGTAAAACCCATCAACACCAAGTTCATCACCGATCATTTCGATATGCGGCGCATGCTGGAAGGGGAGGCGGTCTTCCGGGCCATTGCCAACCGCATGGCCTCGGCGCCGCTTCGGACCCTGCAGCAGACCATCATCACCCAGGCCGACGTCCCTGACGACGTCTATGATGAATACAACTATTCCTTCCATAAAACCATCTGGGTTGCGTCGGACAATCAAAAACTTTTCACCATGCTTGACACCCTATGGAACGGACCGAGTTACAGCCACACCCGCGGCCGCCAGGTCGACCACCGCGCCTCCATCCGCGAGCACGGCGCCATCCTCGACTGCGTTGATGCCGGCAAGGCTGAACTGGCCCGCGCCATCATGCATGACCATATCGAGCGGAGCATGCGGATAATCCTCGACGCCCGCAAGACCTGACCGCCAGGTAGCAGCCAGGCCCACCGACCATACCGACACAGGTTTTTTTCACCGTACAGTACATTTTTAATTGACTAAGCGCGTACCATCGTTTATTGTAAATTGTATACAACATCACACATTCAATATCTCGGATGCAAACCCTTCGTCTTCGCGTCCATGTTCCAGACATGGCTCTCGTTCCCCTCGGTACTTTCGGCAAACCGTCCTGTACACCGTTTTCACCACCGGCGGTCACTCCGCCAGGGCCCATCGGCATGTTTACCGGTATCACCTGACCTAAAGGAGATCGATCCATGCAGGAATTCAATATCGCGGTTATCCCGGGCGATGGAATCGGCCAGGAAGTGACCCCCGAATGCGTTCGTGTCCTGGATGTGGTGGGCGAGGTAACCACCTCCTTCCGTTTTTCCTATGAATATTTCCCCTGGGGTTGTGAGTATTACCTCGAAAACGGCAAGATGATGGATGAGGACGGGCTGGATCGCCTGCGTCCCTTTGCCGCCATCCTCTTCGGCGCCGCCGGCTATCCGGGCAAGGTGCCGGATCGTATCTCTTTGCGCGAGTTGCGGTTACGAATTTGCCAGGGGTTCGACCAGTACGTCTGCATGCGGCCGAGCATTATTCTGCCGGGCATTTCCTCGCCCTTGGGCAACAAGAAGCCCGGCGACATCGACATCATGGTGATCCGGGAAAATACCGAAGGGGAATACACCGGCGCCGGCGGCCGCTGCCATGCCGGCCTCCCCATCGACGTGGCGGTGGAAACATCGGTGTTTACCCGAACGGGCGTCGAACGGATCATCCGCTACGCCTTCGAAGTGGCGCGGAAGCGCCCCCGCAAGCATCTCATCAGCTCCTCCAAGTCCAATGCCCAGCAGCATATATTTTCCTTTTGGGACGACTGCTTCGACGCAATCGCGCGGGAGTACCCCGACGTCCGGACGGAGCGGGTCCTGGTTGACGCACTCTGCGCCCGCTTTATTCTCAAGCCGGAAACGGTGGATACGGTGGTCGCGTCTAACCTCCACGCCGATATCCTCACCGACATCGGCGGCGCCATCTCCGGCAGTCTCGGCGTCGCCGCCAGCACCAACATCAATGCCGAGCGCATCTACCCCTCGATGTTCGAATCGGTGCACGGTTCTGCCATCGACATCTTCGGGAAGGGTATCGCCAACCCCATTGGCCAGATTTGGTCCGGCGCGCTGATGCTCGACCACCTTGGTTTTACCGCCGAACACGATCTCATCTTCGAGGCCATCAAGGCGGTCACCGGGGAGGGCCGGTATTTGACGCCGGATCTCGGCGGTTCGGCCACTACCCGGGAAGTGACGGACGCGATCATCGCCCGGATCCGGAAACCGTGACTCGGGTGGTCATTTTTCCAGCCCTGCTGTCAAAAAGGAGCAACAAGATGAAGCACCGCCCAGCCGGCCTGATTCTCGCCCTCGTCTTTCTCGCAG
>JAJBSZ010000046.1 GCA_020861125.1 Planctomycetota bacterium
GACGTCGACGAAGCTGATGACCACCACCAGGACGGTCGGCAGACCGTAGCGGAGCGGCTCCTCTCCCGACGCCTCCGGCTCGACGGACGGCGGCGAGGCGACCCGCGCCGGACTGCCCGCAAATCGGGCGACGGCCTTGGCCAGGAGGAGGAAACAGAGGGCAAAAATCAGATAGATGATGTAGGCTGGATATTTGGCCGCCTGTTGGGGAATGTCCGATAGTTGGCCATAAAAAACGCCGGCGATGACGGCGAAGACGACAGAGACGGCGATATCCTTTACAGCCTCCCGGCGCGTTGGCATGGACTGTCCTCCAGGAAGTGGCCCGGCGGCGTTGGCCCAAGGGAACACCCCCTCGGGGAAGCCGCCGGGCAACAGGGGCGGCTAATCGACGCGAATGCCCCATTCGCGGGTCTTTTCGGCGAAATACTCGTATTCTTTGGCGATGAACTCCTCGAGATCCTGGTGGCCCATGAATACCGGGTTCACGCCGATCTTCCGGGCATCCTCCTGGAACTGGGGATTCTCGATGGTTTTCTTGAACACCGCCTCCAGGTAGTTGACGATGGGCTCGGGGGTGTTCTTGGGCAAGGTGAGGACGCGCCAGATGGTCTGGGTCATGCCGGGGAAGCCTTCCTCCGCCACGCTCGGCAGATCGGGCAGCTGGGCGACCCGCTCGTCATAGGCCACGGCCAGCGGCACCACATAGCCGGAATCGATCAGGCTCATGAGTTCGGCCAGGAACGGCACCACCACGTCGCAGTTGCCGGAGGCGGCCGACTGCAGGGCCGGAGCGCCGCCCAGGAACGGCATGCGGTTGAACTCGGTGCCGGTCATGGCTTCGATCTTCAGGCGCAGGAAGTCGTGCGGCGTCCAGTTGCCGCCCATGCCCATGGTCACCTTGCCCGGATTGGCCTTGGCGTATTCGATGAGATCCTTCAGGTTCTTGATGTTCTTGTCGTCCGCGAACTGCTTGCTGATGGTGATCACCTCCGGGTCATCCGCGAACATGCACAGCGGCTGGACATCCTTGTGGGTATAGGGCACGCCCTTGATGATCAGCTCGTCCGTCGCCAGGCCGCTGCCCCAGGCGCCGATGGTGTAGCCGTCCGGCCGGGCGCGAATCCCCTCGAAGTTGCCCTGGATATTGCCGCCGCCCGTCTTGTTGGAGACCACGATGCGCTGGCCGAGTTCCTGTTCGGCATACTTGGACAACAACCGGATGGCGACGTCGAGTCCGCCGCCGGCGGCGAAGGGCACGATGATCTCCACCGGTTTGGACGGGAAGTTTCCGGGCTTGGGAATTTCTTCCGCCTGCGTCGGCAGGGCGACAGACGCGTACAGCACCGCCACCAGGGCGACAACGGTTTTTCGCTTCATGGGTTTCTCCTCTCATCAGGGGTGGTTCTCTGCACGGTTGGCACGGTGGGCCGCCGATCGAGGGTATCCGATCACCGCCCCAGGTCGATCCCCTCAAACGCATTGATGAACACGTCGATCTGGTCCTCATAAAACTTCTTGGTTTCGGCGGCTCCGTAGAACACCGGATCCAGGTAGTTCTTCTCGATGTAGTCCTGCTTCCACTCGTCCGTCTCCGTCACCTGGCGGAGCATCTCCACGTAGAACTCCACCGCCTCCGGGGACATCTCAGGCGGGCCGGCGATGGCGCGCGATTCGATCACCACCACCTCCGGATAGCCCAGTTCCACAAAGGTGGGGACATCGGCGAAAGGACCGTCCAGGCGCTTGTCGCCAAAACCCACCAGCGGCCGGACATCGCCCGAGAGGATCTGGCCGATGAACTCGAGGGGATTGAAGATACCCGCCTCGATGTGGCCGCCCAACAGGGCGGACATCACTTCGCCCGAGCTGTTGAAGGAGACATAGGCGGCCTGGGCGCCGGTCTCCCGGTCGAAGAGTTCAAAAGACAGATGGTCGGAATTACCGCGCTGGGAGCCGCCGATGGCCACTTCTTCCGGGTTGGCCTTGGAGGCCGCGATCAGGTCCTCCACGGTCTGGTACGGGCTGTCGGCCCGGACGCCAAGGAAAAGGTTGTCGAAGGCGAGGACGGCGATGTAGGTGAGATCGCTCGCCTTGACGTTCCAGTCGTTGACGTAGGATCCCATGACCTGCCCGGAATGGAGGATCATCAGGGTGTGGTCGTCGCCCTTTTTGGCAAAGGTGTTGGTGAAGCCGACAGCCCCGGAGCCGCCGCCGTTGTTCACCACCATGAGGCTGCGCGGAGAAAACTCGTTCTTCTGGACGATGGCGGCGATGGTGCGGGCGTTGTGGTCCGAGCCGCCGCCGGCGCTGGACGGCACGATCACCGTGATTTCCTTGCTCGGAACAAACTCTCCTGCCACGGCCACACCTGCCGTCGCCAGAACGACGGCAGCCGCCGCCAGAATGCCTGCTGTTTTCATGCGCTGTCTCCTCTACTCGTCGGAAGAAAAATGACGCCCTCTGGTTTCAGGCCGGCGTGGGGCGGTGCCGGGCCATTTTCGCAGCCATCCGCACGGCGTTTTTCATCGCCTCGGTCTTGGCAAGGTTCTTCCCGGCGATATCGTAGGCGGTGCCGTGGGCCGGGGTGACGATGGGGGCGGGCATGCCGCCGGCGACGGTGATGCCGTAGTCAAAGCCCTTGAGTTTCAGGGCGATCTGGCCTTGATCATGGTACATGGTTACGGCCGCGTTGAACTCGCCGTTGAAGGCGCGGATAAACAGGATGTCGGCGGGGATGGGCCCGACAGCGTCGATACCCTCCTGCTGCGCCATGGCCACGGCCGGTTCGATGACGTCGATCTCCTCGCGGCCGCAGAGGCCGTGTTCGCCGCAGTGAGGATTGAGGCCGGCCACGCCGAGGCGCGGTTTGGCCACCCCCGCCTTCCGCAGGGTGTCGTTCAGGAGATGGATGGCCCGGAGGATGTTGTCGGTGGTGAGGCGGCTGCTGACGTCCTTGATGGGGATGTGGCTGGTGACGCGCGAGGTCATGAGGTCCCCCAGCACGTTGATTTCGCCGAAAGGGGTGGTGACGCCAAAATAGTGGGCGAAGAGCCAGTGTTCGGATTCGAAATTGAAACCGGCTTTTTTCAGGCTGGTCTTGTTGAAGGGAGCGAAGACGAAGCCGTCGATCTTCCCTTCCTTGAACAGGCCGATGGCCTTGACGATGGCGTCGCCGCAGGCCTTGCCACAGGCGATATTGATGTCGCCGACGGTGATGGTGGCCGGGTCGAGATCCTTGGCGTCGATGATCCAGGCGCCGTCGACGAATTGCGCCTCCTCCACCGTGTTCACCTCATGGATGGGAAACGATACGCCGGCGGTCTTCATACCGGCTTCCAACACCCGGCGGTCGCCGAGGATTATGGGCCGGCAGGTTTCCTCGAGAAACCCGTCGGCGATGATCTTGGCGATCAATTCCGGGCCGACGCCGGCGGCATCGCCAAGGATTACTCCCAGAATCGGCTTGGTGGCAGTCTCTGCGGTCACGCTGATCTCCTTCCCGTTGTCAAAGTGGTGGCGCAACGACGCCCGGTGGCGCCTGCCACCGGGCAGGCGGCCCAACGCCATCGCGGAAACGCCACCGCCGTCGGGCACGCACTCCGCGGCTGGCGGAGAGGCGGCTCCCGCCGCCGGCAGCGTTGATCGTCAAGGTCGATAGGGGCTGGCAAAGCCAGAAAAGATGCGGTTGTGATAAGGATTTTTCTCAGAGGCACCGGCAAAGCATTGCAAACCGATTGCTAGGAAGCGGCTCCTGGGGATTTCCGCCGGGAAGGATACTACAAGGATTTGGCAAGGCTTCTCCATGGGGAGAACAGGGAAAGGCCGGGAAAGGAAACCACGAAAAGGCCGCCGACGCCCACGTGATACCGCCGCGAGCAACAAAAACGGTTCAACCGTAACACTATTGTTGCAGTTTCCCTTTTTGGCGGCGGCGCCACAGGGTGGTCCGGCTGATGCCAAGCATGGCTGCGATGTCGGTTTTATTGAGGCGCATGCCTTCCGCCATCTGCACCAGTTTATCGATATCCTTTGTGGAAACCGCTGTTTGGATGGGGTCGGGTCTCTCGTCGGGACCCTCGGCATGGGGCATCGGCTCGCTGGTGCCGAGGACCGAGGCCACCATATCCCGATCGATCAGACTGCCGTCTTCCCCGAGGACGGCCAGGCGTTCGCAGACGTTGCGGAGTTCCCGGGTATTGCCCGGCCAGTCGTGGGCGGCAAAGGCTTCCAGGGCGTCCTCCGACAGACCCAGACCCATCTTGTTGTATTTCAAACAGTAGCGTTTGATATAGTACAAGGCGATATGGCCGATATCCTCGGGCCGCGTCCGCAGGGGTGGGATGTGCAAGGACAGGACGTCCAGCCGGTAGAGGAGGTCCATGCGGAAGCCGCCCGTCCGCACCCGCTGGCGCAGATCCTGGTTGGTGGCGGCGATGATGCGCACGTTCACCGGGATAACCTTGTCGTCGCCGATCTTGCGGATTTCCCCTTCCTGCAGCGCCCGCAGGAGGGTTGCCTGCAGGTTCATGGGCATCTCGCCGATCTCGTCGAGAAACATGCTGCCGCCGTGGGCCAGCTCGAATAACCCGGTTTTGCCGCCCTTGACCGCACCGGAAAACGCCCCTTCGGCATAGCCGAACAGCTCGCTTTCCAGCAGGTTTTCCGGAAACGCGGCGCAGTTCAGAGCCACGAAGGGCTCGCGGCTGCGCCGGCTGGCATTGTGGATGCTCTGGGCGAAGAGTTCCTTGCCGGTGCCGGTCTCGCCGATGATCAGCACATTGGCGTCGGCCTGGCCGTACTTGTTGGCGGTGGCGATGGTGCGGGCCAGGGACGGCGAGGCGTGGACGATATCGTTGAAACCGTATTTGGCCACCAGACCCTTGCGGCTGAGTTCCTTCCGGATGCGCGTCTCCGTCGCTTGGATCTCGTTCACCCGGCTGAAGGTGCATATCACGCCGATGGTGCGGTCGTCCACCCGCACCGGCACGAAGTCGCAGATGATCATGGACTGGTTGATGGTCTTGATGACACCATAGGCGGCGCGGCACTGGTTCACCAGCTCGAGAATCTCCGGATCGGCAAACATCTGGTCCACCCGCCGGCCTTCGAGGCTCTCCTCGGGCGGCAGGTTGAGGACGGTAAAGACCCGCTCGTTGTGCAGCATCAGGTAGCCGTCCTGGTTGAAATAGAGGATGCCCTGGGTGGCGTGCTGGAGAATCACCCGCGAGATCTCCGCCCGGGCCCGCTCGTGCTGCATGACGGTGGCGGTGTTCATCGCTTCTTTGATGGACACCCGGAGGGTTTCCTCGCTGGTGCGGATGACGGTGTTGGGCCAGTTGTCGGCTTCGGCCAGATGGCAGGCGGTAAGGCCGCCCACCACGGCCTGAAACCCCTCGGCCCGAGCCAGCGCCAGCGCCGCCAGGATCTCCTTTTCATTGCGGATGATAAAAACCTTGAGGTCGGCCTGCACTAACTCCTTGAGCGTGTCCAGATCGTAGACCAGGGTGTCGGAACCGAGGATGGCGATGCGCTCCACCCCGTGGTCGCGGCGGCAGGCATGGACGGCGCGGAGGACGTCGTAGGCGCCGACGGTGAGGTCCAGCACCGTTAGCTGCTTGTATTTCCGCTTGATCGCCTGTTGGGTCAGACCCCGGGCGAGAACGATATCGGCATGACCGACGTTCATACTGTCGACGGCGGTGCCGTAGGTATGGGTTACCTCATAGACGATGCCGGGATCGGGATTGGCGCGGACGATCTCGTTCGCCTTGTCTTGCAACTCCGGATACGGAACGATTATCACCACCCTGATCATGCTACCCCCCGCTCTGCTGCCATCACCACGGGCCAGTATAGCGGAAATCGTCCCGCGGCAAAAAATATAATTTTCCCTTCCCGCCGGCCCGACACGCGGTTACAGTGACATCCGCGCCTTCCAGTGGAAAAACTGGTAACACGACGACCGATCGCTGTACTATCCCGGTGGCACGGATGCGCCGCCCGATCGGTGCGCCGCGGGCCTTGGCAGCGGCTGGTATCGTCCGCTGCCGCCCCCCAGAGTCCATCCACAAGGAGTCCCGCCATGCGGACAATAGCCCCTCTTGCCGTCCTCCTCTTCTGCTGGTGCGGTTTTGTCCAAGCCGCCGTGTACGGCGACATCATCATTCCGGACAACCTCAATCCCGTCACCCAGACAACGCCCGGCCACAACGGCCGCATCGCCGTGGCAGTCACCCCGCGCGACGGAATGGCCTTCGTCGTCTACCTCCCGCGGGAGGAACGGGATATCCGTCCCTGGTCGCCGCTGCAGGCCATCGCCCACAACCTGCCGGACAACGGCGAGATCGCCGTGTTTAACCTGGGCGGCCTGCCCTGGTTCGGCACCCGCCAGGTCATGGCGGGCGACGTCAGTTTTTACGACGGCTATGTCCACCGCAACGGCGCCCTCTATAACCTGGCCTTTTCCATGGACGGCCTGGCGACGCCGAGTCCCGCCGTCAAGGAAGCTCTGGCGCAGATTTGGATCTACCCGGGGGTGGGAAGCTCCGTCGGCACCCCCATGGCGGTGGAAGCCCTGCGCCTGCTGGAAACCGGCGATTGGTCCACCCTGCCGGAGACCCTGAACCAGGCCCAGTCCCTGGATCCGTACAACTGGCTCATCCATGTCCTCCGTGCCCGGATGGCGGAGGAGGAGGACGATATGAACGCCGCCCTCGGCCATTACCGCCAGGCGGTGGCGCTGCGGCCCGACGATCTGGAAACCGTCGCCCGCGAGGCGGCGGCGGAAGCGCTGGTGGAGAATACCGACGCCGGGGTCGGGCGGCTGCTGGGTTTGACCCAAATCGACGCCGAGGAACCCACCGCCTGGGAGGAATTGGGGCGCATCTACCTCGCCGCCGAAGACCTGGACGCGGCCCAAGCCTATTTCGAACAGGCGGTCTGGGTCAACCCCAGTTCCGAGGTGGCCCTGTTCAACCTGAGCTTTCTCCTCGCCCACAAGGGTGATTACCCCAACGCCTTGCGCCGCATCCGGGAATTCCTCTATTACTATCCCTGGGCGGCGCCCGGCACCGTGCCGGACGTCACCTCCGCCCCCGGCATGACCGAGGCGATGGTGCAGGCGATCTACGCCGAACCGCTGCCCATCGGCGCCATCGGCAGCTATTCCCGCTTTACCCCGCCGACGCCGGACCCGATCCAGATCCAGACCTACGCCCAGCAGATCGTGGTGGAAGCGCCGGTGGCGGTGTACCAGGCGGTGGGCGTCTACGCGCCGGTGTTTTTCTTCGACTGGGGCTGGTCCTACCGCCGCTACCGGCCCTGGCGGCCGGCCTGGCACCACCGGCGGCCACCGCCCCGGCCCGGCGTTTTCCACCGCCCCCGGCCTCGGCCGGGCATCCCCGGGCGGCCGGGCCGGCCCGGTCTTGGCATTGGACCGGGCCGGCCGGGCAGCGCCGGTGCGGGTCGGCCCGGCATCGGCGGCAGCCGGCCGTCGCAACCGGGCGGACGGCCCGGACAGGCTGGCAGCCGGCCTCCGGGACGGACCACCAATACGGACCGGTCGCGGCCAGGCGTCACCGGATCCGGCGGCGCTACCAGCCGTCCGGGTGGTGCCAACCGTCCCACGCCGCCGGCGGCGGAACGCCCGACGCCGGGATCGCGGCGGCCGGCTTCGCCTGGCGCCCGTCCCGCCCGGCCGCCGGCCGTCACCCGGCCGCAGCCCTTGCCCGGTACGGTGCCGACGCCCGTCACGCCGCCGGCAACGGGCGGTGGCTCCAGCCGCGATACCGTCTCCCCCGGCCGGCCCTCCACCGCCGCCCCGGGTACCGGCAGCCGGCCGGGCGCTGGCCGCAACCCTTCC
>JAJBSZ010000450.1 GCA_020861125.1 Planctomycetota bacterium
CCTCGACATCACGGTGCGCCGTGACGGCGAGGGCTTCGTGCTAATTGACACGGCCGGCCTGCGAAAACGCGGCCAGATGGATGATTCGCTGGAGTTTTTCGGCCACATGCGCACCGAGCGGGCCATCCGCCGGGCCGACGCGGTGATCCTGATGCTGGACGCCATGGAGGATATCGGCAAGGTCGACAAACAGATCGCCAGCTTCATCCTCGAGCACTACAAACCCTGCATCATCGTCCTCAACAAGTGGGATTTGGCCGTCGAGAAAAATCCCAAGGTGACTGTTGACGTGTTCCAGCGCTACGTCGACGATCGCCTGCCCGGCATGCATTTCTGCCGCCTCGCCGCCATGTCCGCCAAGGAAGGCACCAACGCCTGGGGCGTGATCGAGTCGGCGCTGGACCTGATCGGGCAGGGCAAGCGCAAGGTCGGTACCGCCGCCCTCAACGCCGCTCTGGTGGAAGCCCAGAAAAAGCGATCCACCAAGGCCAAGGGAGGAAAGCTCGGGCGGATCTACTACGGGACGCAAACGGGCATTTCGCCGCCGGCATTCCTCCTGTTCGTCAACAACCCGTCCCAGTTCGACGACAACTACCTCCGGTATCTCGCCAACCAGCTGCGCCAGTCCCTGGACTTCCCGGAGATTCCCCTGAAGATCATGCTGAAAGCCTCGAGCGAAAAGGAAGTCGGCCGGTATTCGTGATGGCTCTGGCAGGGGATGGCAAGCCACCCGTGGCGGAAGAACGCTGTCCACACGGCGGCGGCACCGCCGGAGACACCGCCTAAAAATCCCAATCGGGGATTCGGCCGCAACGGAAACCATGCGGGCCGACAGAACGGCGGGCGCACGAGGGTGCGCCCGCCGTGTTGCGGTGGAAGCGGTCTGCCGGCAATGCCTATGCCTATTCGTAGGGGGCCGGGAACAGCACCTCGTTGTCGGTGGAATCGAACGGCCAGACGGTGACGTACTTGCCGTCCTGAATCTGGGCCACGGTGGTGAGGGCGTTGGTGTTCAGGTTGGTGTGCTGGACGCCGTTGATCGCCACGTCCTCGAAGTGGATCACGTTGTAGGGGAGGATGATTTCCGGGCCGTTGGGGAAGGCGCGTTCCACCTTGAGGGCGGCCAGGGCGTCGCGGATCTTGGCTTTGTCGGTGGTGGTTCCCGCGTCCTCCATCGCCGTTTTCAACACCCACATGGCGGTGTAGGACTGGGCCGAGTGGCCGTTCATGTCGATGCCGAACTGTTCCCGGAACCGCTCGTTGGTCTCCCGGCCCTTGGTGAGATCCGGGCCCCATTCGATGGCGGTGGTGATGCCGTTGGCCATGCTGCCGACGTTGGGGATGTAAGTCGGGTCGATGAAGCCGGTGGCTTTGCCGATGAGGATGGCGGGCTTGAAATTCTGCTCGGCCATGGTTTTGGTCAGGAGCAGGCAGTCGGAGATGTAGGAATCGGCCACCAGGATGTCCGGGTTGGCGCTTTTGAGAGCCAGGACTTCCGACGTCAGGTCCGCCGTTCCTTTGGAGTAGAGGACGTCCTGGATTATCTCGTAACCGAGTTCATTGGCCCAGTATTTCGCCCATTCCAGCGTCTCCTGACCGAGGAGGGTGTTGTCCGCCACCACGGCGATGGTTTTCATCCGGCCGCCCTGGTGCGCCTGGTTGTAGTCGTGGACGAATTGCAGCATGCTCTGAAGAAACGACATGTTGGTGGGCGCGAGGCGGAAAAAGTATTTGTAGCCCCGGGTGGTGAGCACGTTGGCGGTGGAGATGGCGGTGAGGAACGGCGTCTGGTACCGTTCGGCGGTCTGGGACACCACCTCCGTCACCGCGCTCTGGTAGGCGCCGATGAGGCACACCACCTTCTCGCGGGTGATCAGCCGCTCCGCTTCGGACATGCCCACCTTGGGATCTCCCTGGGTGTCGCCCCAGACCATCTCGATGGGCTGGCCGTTGACGCCGCCCAGGGAGTTGATCTCCTCGACGGCGAATTCGATGCCACGGCGGATATTCTGGCCGATGGCCGCCACATCGCCCGTCAACGGGTAGACCCCGCCAATGCGGACCGGCTCGGCGGCCGAGAGGGGAACAAGCGCCATCGTCGCGATCACCGCGCACTGCAAGAGTATCGTTCTCATGCCATCTCCATACAGAAAAGGCGCGACCGGCCGGCGGGCCACGCACCCGCCGGGCCCGGCGTCGCCGCCGCCACCCGTCAAAAGCCGAGGTAGGCTTTTTTCACTTCGTCGTTGCCCATCAGTTCCGACGCCGGACCTTCCATGCGGACGAGGCCGTTTTCGATAACATAGCCCCGATCGCTGATGCGTAGGGCTTTCCGGACATCCTGTTCCACCAGGAGGACGGTCAGGCCTTCCGCCGCCAGGTCCTTCACCACCTGCAGAATGTGATCCACGACATTGGGCGCGAGGCCAAGGGACGGTTCGTCCAGCATGATGAGCTTCGGCCGGGACATGTAGGCGCGGGCGATAGCCACCATCTGCTGCTCGCCGCCGGAAAGTGTGCCGGCCAGCTGGTTGCGCCGTTCCTGGAGGCGCGGGAACCAGGTGTAGACCCGCTCCAGCGACTCCGGCAGCAGCGCGGTGGCCGCCTGGCCGTAGGCGCCCAGTTCGAGATTTTCGTACACCGTCATGTCCCGGAACAACTGCCGCCCTTCCGGCGCGTGGGAGATGCCGGCGGCGAGGATGTGGCTGCACGACCGGTTGCCGATCTCCTGGCCGTCGAACACGATGGACCCCCGCCGGAGGGGCACCAGGCCGGAGATGGTGCGGACGATGGTGGTCTTGCCCATGCCGTTGCTGCCGACGATGGCCACCACCTCGCCCTTGTCGACGCTGAGGTTGATACCCCACAGCACCCGGGTATCCCCGTAGGAGACGCGCATGTTTTCAGCCGTGAGCAGCGCCATGGTCGTCCTCCTTTCCGAGGTATACCTCGATGACGGTGGGGTCGTGCATCACCTCGGCCGGGGTGCCGAAGCTGATCTTTTCACCGTGGTGCAGCACCACGATCTCCCGGCAGAGATCCACCACCGCGTGCATGACGTGCTCGATCATGAACACGGTGACGCCGGAGCGGTTGATGACCCGGATGAGTTCCATGGCTTCGTGGGTTTCGGTGGGGTTCAGGCCCGCCATCACCTCGTCCAGGAGCAGCAGGTCCGGCTTGGTCACCAGGGCCCGCGCAAGTTCCAGCCGCTTTTTGTCCGGGGTGCCCAACTCCTTGGCGAGAAAATCCTGGTGGTCGAGGAGGCCGGTGAACTCCAGCACCTCCAGAGCCCGTTCCCGGGCGTGGCGGTAGCCCTGGTTGCGGTTGCGGCCGAAATAGGCGCCGGAGATCACGTTGTCGAGGACGCTCATGTTGGCGAGGGGCTTCATGATCTGGAAGGTGCGGGCGATGCCCACAGTGGTGTAGCGGTAGGGCGGCAGATCGGTGATGTCCTGGTCGCGGTAGAAGATCTTTCCCGCCGTAGGTTTGAAGGCGCCGCTGATCATGTTGAATGTGGTGGTCTTGCCGGCGCCGTTGGGGCCGATCATGCCGGAGATCTCGTTTTCCCGGATGGCGAAGGTGACGTCGTTCACGGCCTTAAGCCCGCGGAAGATCTTGGTGAGCCCTTCAACCCTGAGCATGTTTGCCTCCTTCGAACCGGGCGGAGACGGACGCCTGCCGCCGCCGTTCCAGCTGCCGTTCCTGGTACCAGCCCAGCAGGCCCTTGGGCTGAACCCGGATCACCAGGATCAGGATGATAGCATAGACGATGAGGTTGGCGCCGGGAATGACGCTGGTCAAGGTCGCCCGCAGGAATTCCGACAGAGGCATGAGGATGACGGCGCCCAGAAGCGGACCGCCCACGAAGCCCATGCCGCCGATGATGGCCGGCAGGACGAATTCCACCGAATAGACCTGGAGCATGATGTCCGGGTCGATATAGCGGATATACTGGGAATAAAACACGCCGGCGATGGACACGAAGCCGGCGCTCAAGAACGCCGCGTAGAGTTTGTAGCGGGTAGTGTTGATGCCGATGGCGTTGGCGGTGTCCTCGTCCTCGCGGATGGTCTTGAACGCGTAGCCCAGTTTGGAGCGGTCGAGAAAATACACCACCACCGACACCAGCACCAGCATGGCCAGGCTGATATAGTAATACGGGACCTTGGACATAAAGCGCATGAGCCAGAAGGAATCGGCGCCAAACGGCAGGAGGATGCCCTGGCCCCGGCCGACAAAGCCCCAGTTCATAAACAGGTTGCGGAACGTCTCGCCGAAGGCGATGGTGGCGAGGGTGAAGTAGGGCCCGCGAAGGGTAAAGCAGGGGTAAAAAAGGGCGACGGCCATGATGCCCGTCACGAGAAAGCTCACCAGCATTCCCACCCACGGGGAGAGATCGTATTTGGTCAGCAGGACGGAGGTGGAATAGGCGCCGAAAGCCATGAAGGTGGCGTGGCCGAGGGAAAGCTGCCCTGTCATGCCGCCCAGGATCGACCAGGCCATGGAGGCGGAGCCGATGTAAAAGGTCATGATGAAGATGTGCACGATGTACGGGTCGTCGCGGATGAATGCCGGCAAGACGAGCGCCGCCAGCAATACCGCCGCCAGCCCGATGGCAACATAGGGTTTCATTGGCTACCTCGTTTGCAGGGAGACATATTTTTGCCTCACGATCAGGATGAGGATGAAGGTGATGAAGATGATCGAATCCTTGAAGGCCGGTCCCACCACCAGGGAGCCGATGGTCTCCAGCAGTCCCAGGGTGATGCCGGCGACGAAAGCGCCCCGGACATTCCCGAGACCCCCCAGCACCACCACGGCGTAGGCGCGGAGGCTGAAGGTGGCGCCGACCATGGGGAAGACGAAGTAAAAAGGAAGAAGCAGGCAGCCGGCAATGCCGGCGATGGCGGCGCCGAGGCCGTAGATGACGATGTAGATCCAGTTGATCCGGATGCCCACCAGCCGCGCGCCAATGCGGTTCTGCGAGGTGGCGCGGATCATTTTGCCTGTCTTGGTGCGTTTGAAAAACACGAACAGCACGGCGGTCAGCACCAGCAGGGCGACGAAACTCACCAGTTTGGGGACGCTCATGCTGAGGTTCAGGAACGACAGAGTCAGGCTGGAATAGCTGGTCTTGATGGAACGGTAATCGGCGGAAAACGCCATGAGCGCCAGGTTCTGCATCAGCATCCCCAGCCCCACCGTCAGGAACAGCAGGTTGGACGGGTTCTCGCTTTTCAAGGACGGGGTGATCAGGGTCTGCTGGATGCAGCCGCCCAGGAGGAACATCACCACCGCCACGATGGGCACCGCCAGATACGGATCCAGCCCGAGGTACTGGTACAGACCGAAGGCGACATACATGCCGACCATCAGCAGTTCGCCCTGGCAGAAGTTGATGATCTTCATCACGCCGAAAATGCAGTTGAGACCCATGCCGATCAAGGCATAGAAGCCGCCGATGAGAAGACCGTTGATGATGGCCTGCAGCACGGTGTCGCTCACTGTGGTCCTCCTTGCCCGCCGCCGCCGCTCACGCTTCCGCCGCCGGACGGTGGGGTGGGGGTTCTCTGGACGAACTCCACCAGTACGCCCTCGCCAAACCGCGGGTGGAGGAAGTTCACCAGGATGCCGCCGGCGCCCGTGACCGGCGTCTGTTCCAGGAGGGCCATGCCCGCGGTCTCGTATTCCGCCCGGACGCTCTCCACGTCAGCCACTTCGAAGGCGATATGGTGCAGGCCGCCCTTCCCGCCATGGAATTCCGCCAGCTTGCCGCCGTCGGGAATCACGAATTCCAGTGGGCTCTCGTTCGGCAGGCAGGTGGTGAACAGGCATACCGCCCGGTAGGCGGCCACGTACTCCCGGTAGTCCTCCTCCAGTCCGAACCGGGTCATGAAGGCCTGCGCTCGGTCCAGGGACGGAAGGACGATGCCGATATGGTGCAGGCGTATTCGTTCCACCGGTGGTCCTTTCAGCCGGATGTTGGGATGGGCATAGCCGCGACCAGGACCAGCCAAACACAGAGGGCACGGCGCCGCCCGGGCCCGGCCGTGGCAGAGGGTCTGGGCGACGGTAGCGGATCAGTCGCAGCGTTCAAACAGGACGGCCAAGCCCTGACCGCCGCCGATGCACAGCGCGGCAGCGCCGTAGCGCACCGACCGGCGGCGCATTTCGTTGATGAGTTTGATGGTGATGATGCAGCCGGTGGCGCCGATGGGATGCCCGATGGCGATGCCGCTGCCGTTGACGTTGACCTTTTCCGGATCCAGGTCCAGCTCCCGCAGGCAGGCAATGGCCTGCACGGCGAAGGCTTCGTTGACTTCAAAGAGGCCGATGTCCGCTTGCTTCACGCCGGTTTTTTCATACAACTGCCGCAGGGCCGGCACCGGCCCCATGCCCATGAACGCCGGGTCGACCCCGGCCACCGCCGCATCCACAATCCTCGCCAGCGGCCGCACGCCCATCTCCCGGGCGGCAGCGGCGGGCATCAGACACACGGCGGCAGCGCCGTCGTTGACGCCGGAGGCGTTGCCGGCGGTGACGGTGCCGTTTTCCTTGAAGGCGGGCCGAAGCTTGGCAAGGGAAGCGGGGGAGGCATCGGGACGGAGGTATTCGTCCCGATCAAATTGCGCCGTTTCCTTGGTACCGCGACGGACTTCCACCGGGACGATTTCCTCACGGAATTTTCCGGCCCCCTGAGCGGCGGCGGCGCGGCGCTGGCTGGTGAGCGCCAGGTCGTCCTGTTCCTTGCGGCTGATACCGTACCGTTCGGCAATGTTTTCCGCCGTCAATCCCATATGGCCGCGGCTGAAGGGGTCGGTGAGGGCGGTCACCAAGCCGTCTTCCAGGATGCCGTGACCCATGCGGTAGCCGAAGCGGGCGTTCCGGAGATAGAACGGGATCTGGCTCATGTTTTCCGTGCCGCCGGCCACCGCCACCCGGCACATACCGGCGTCGATCTCCTGAGCGGCGGTGACGATGGCCTGCAAGCCGGAGGCGCAGAGGCGGTTGACGGTGAGGGCGGTAGCGCGGTAGGGAACGCCCGCCGCCACCGAAGCCAGCCGGGCCACGAAGGCGTTTTCCGCCGCCTGACCGACACAGCCCATGACCACCTCGTCCACCTGCTCCGGCCGCAAGCCGGCTCGATGGATAGCCGCCTGCACCACCACACCGCCCAAATCGCCGGCGGAAACGTCCTTGAGGGAGCCGCCGAAGCTCCCCACCGCCGTGCGGGCGCCGGAAACGATCACCACTGGGTCCTTGGCCATGGCAGCTCTCCGGGACAACGTGCGGATTGGCTTCCTGCTTCAGGCACCGCGGGACCGCCGGGAAGCCACAAGCCGTTTTCCATCGCTCCCGACCCACCACGTACATACGAGGCGTGGGGATGGGAATGGGGCAGCGGGAAGGTTTCCCGTGGATGGATTCCGTCAAGAGAAACGGTACCGCCAGAGTGCTGCACGTGAGGTGGTGCCGTACCATACCTGCAACGGGACCCGTTGGCCGGTCGGAAGCGGCCGGTACCATCGGGAAGCAGCATGAGATCTCCGGACAGCAACCGTCATGGTGGGCGCAGCCGCAGGGGATCCGGAGAGGCAATAGGCGTAGAAGGTGTATGAATGCTCGTGGAGATCTGTGTTGTAAAAGTATTACTAGTATAAAGCACCAAATTCACTATGCAACACATTTCTGAAAAAAGTTTTATAGCACTATACCGGAAAGTTTCATGGGGTTATAGGAGGGGGAAACGATACAAGGTGGGAAAACGGGCGGAATTTGGCGAAACAGCCTCGGTTTTCGGGTCCAACGCGCTCCTTGTGGGGATACAATAGTAATACGA
>JAJBSZ010000053.1 GCA_020861125.1 Planctomycetota bacterium
TTGATCACGGCGGCGTGATGGGTATTTGACCAGACGAAGCGGCCGTTGGTGACGCCGGCTAGGCCGATGTCGATGGCTTCTCGGGTCATCTTGAAATAGTCCTCGAGTTTACTGCCGACCTCGCCGCCGGCGAGAGCCACCTTGGTGGGGCAGGCTTCGATCACGGCGCGGAAGGTTTCCGGATCCCCAGAGTAGTTGGTCTTGATGATGTCAACGCCCAGTTCCGCCCCGGCACGGACGGCATAGGCCAGATTCTTGGCGTCCTTGGGATCCGTCACCATGGTGCCCTTGGGGTAGATGTGGGCCACCAGCGGCATGCCGGCGGAGGCGGCTTCCTTGGAAATGCGGCCGAGATGGGTGAGCTGCCGTGCCTGTTCCGGGCCGCCCACGATCATGCCGACGGATATGGCGTCGGCGCCGGCCCGCACCGCCTCCTCGACGTCGGCCACCGGCGTGTCGTAGGCGGGGTGGTAGGGAATGGAGTAGGCGGTGGACTTGAAGATCATCGCCACCTGCCCCGCATAGGGGCGGAAGACGTTTTCGGCGATGCCCTTGTGCATGGTGATGGCGTCCGGACCGCCGGCCACCAGCTTTTGCATAACGTCGCGGATGTTGACGAGGCCGGGCATGATGCCGCGGGTGATGGGATGGTCGATGGTGATGGCCAGCAGCCTGCCGGAGGGACCGAGGAGACGTTTCAGGCGGACTTCTTTTCCGACGAACATGGGTGGTTCTCCTTAAAAATGGTGCTTGTTCACGAGGCGCGCAATCGCGCTTTCTTTTTGGGGACGGTCCGGCTCCGGGGTCAGGGCGCGTACATGCCGATCGCCCGCACCGGCCAGACCACGATGGCCGGGAACATGATTATAAGGACGATGGAGACGACGATCATCACCGTCAGCCAGAAGGTGCCGCCTATTACCCGTTCGATGGACATCTCCGCCACCTGCGCCGCCGCGTAGAGGCAAACCCCCACCGGCGGCGTCACCAGCCCGAGGGTCAGGGACAGCACGAGGATCACCAGGAAGTGGATGGGGTCGACGCCAAGCTTCACCAGCGGCGGCAGCAAGACGGGAATCAGGATGTAGAGTGAGGCAATGGCGTCCATGAACATGCCGACGACGATGAGGAACACGAAGACGATCAGCAGGAGCACGGTGGGGTTCTGGCTGATGCCCGCCATGAAGGCGGCCATCTTCACCGGCAGCTGATCGTAGGTGAAAATCCAGCCCGCCAGCTTGGCGGTGGCGGCGATGAAAAGGATGGTTCCGGTGGACTTGGCGGTATCCCAGAACACGCCGGGCAGATCCCGGAAGGTGATGGTCCGGTAAAAAACCATGGACAGCACCAGGGTATAAAACACGGCGATACCGGCCGCCTCGGTGGGGGTGAACCGGCCGTCGAAGATGCCGTAGAGCAGGATGACGGGCGTCAGCATGGGCGGGATGGCCCGCTTGGCGGCGCGGTAGAGGGTCGCGCCGTCGAAGGGCACGCGGCTGCCCATGCCCTTGGCCGTGGTGTAGAGATGGTTGTAGAGCATGAAGCAGAGGGACATGAACACCCCCGGCGCCACCCCCGCCACCAGCAGCAGGCCGATGGATTCGTTGGCGGTGGAGCCGGCGATGATCATCAGGATGGACGGGGGGATTATCGAGGCCAGGACCGAGGTGGTGAGGCTCAGTCCGACAGCGTATTCTTTGCTGTAGTTGTGACGGGTCATGGCATTGATTTCAATGCGGCCGAGGGAGGCGACGTCCGCCACCGACGACCCGGACACCCCGCCGAAGATAAGCGAAGCGACGACGTTGACATGCCCGAGGCCGCCCGGCAGCCAGCCGACCACGGCGTTGGCAAAATCGAAGATCCGCTCCGCCACCCCGCCCCGATCCATGATGATACCCACCATGATGAACAGCGGCACCGCCACCAGCATGAAGGAGTTCATGGCCGAGAACATGCTGTTGGCGAGGAGGTCGAGGGGCATGGAGGTATACAGGAGCAATACCCCTACGCCGGCCGCGCCCAGACTCACGGGCAGCGGCACCCCGATCATGAAAAAGAAAAAGAACACCAGGAGAAGGGCCAGACTCATCGTCATGCCGAACCCTCCCGTCGCACCGCGATCCGGCGCCAGGAATACACCAGGGATTCCAGCAGGCAAAACAAACCGAACACCGCCGACAGCGGGTAGATGAGGCCGACGATCCACATGGGCAGAGGAAAACCCGACGCCATTTCGGTGAAGCGGTACTGTTGGCGGACCATCTGCAGGCCGGTATACAGCATCAGGAGAAAAAAGCCGGCGGTAAAGACGGTGTAAATGACGACGCTCACCACCCCGCAGATCCACGGACAGAGCCGTACGAAAAGGGTAACCCGGGCGCTCTCCGCTCCGCGGAAGCCGATAGCCATGCCGAGAAACACCATCCACATGAAAAGGAATCGGCTTGCCTCCTCCGACCACACCAGCGGTCGGCCAAGCTCCCGAAAGATTACCTGTAGGAGGATGACGACCAGCACGCCGGCCACGCTCAGCCAGGCCGCCGTATCCATGAGGAAATCCACGGCGCGGAAAAGGCGGTGACGGCGGGGCGGGGCGGCGGGTACAGCCTCGGTTTCCATGTTACATCCCTCCGGGTTTTCAGGACGGATCACCCGTCCCCCGCCTGCCGCCAACCACGTGGGCGGCGACGGGCGGGTGGGTCGGCCGCGGCGGACAGCGTCGCGGGTCGTACCTTTCAGTTCTTCCCAACGAACTCGAGGGTTTTGGCGTAGAAGGCGTCGTCCTGAACCAATTCGCCGAAGCGGGGATACAGGCTCTTGGCGACTTCGACGAACTGGGCGTGTTCCTCGGGCGACAGGCGGTAGGTCTCCATCCCCTTTTCCTTGAGGAAGGCTTCGGTGGATTCGGTGCCATCCTCGTCGTACGTAATCTTGTCCAGCTGGGCCTGGGCGGCGGCTTCCCGCAGGACGGTTTTCATCTCGTCCGACAGGCTGTTCCACCGGGCCTGATTGATGCCCAGCACCCAGGCGTCGGCGATGTGGTTGGTGAAGGTGAGGTATTTCTGGACTTCATAAAACTTCGCGTCCATGGGGATGGAGATGGGATTCTCCTGGCCGTCAACCACCGCGAGTTGCAGGGCGTTGTACACCTCGCCGAAGGCCATCGGCGTGGGCGCGGCGTCCATGGCGCGGAAGAACTCCACCCAGAGAGGATTGTTCGGCACTCGGAGCTTGATGCCGGCGAGGTCCTTCGGTTCCTTGATCAGCACTTTCGAGTTGGTGATGACCCGGAAGGGGCGGGGCCAGTAGCCGAGGGGCTGGATATCCATACTGGCAACGTCAGCGTTGAGAACCTCGGCGGCGTCGGACTGGAGGTAGGCCTTGAACTGGTCCATGTCGTCGAAAAGGTAGGGAACGGAGATGGCGATGAACCGGGGCTTGAAATTAGCGTACAGGGAAGCGGACAGGAGCAGCATATCGAGGGAGCCGCCGCCCAACTGTTTCACCGCCGCGTTGGGGTCGCCACCGTAAAGGGTTCCGTTGGGGAATACCTTTATGTCGATCTGCCCGCCGGACTTTTCCCGGACGATGCTGGCAAAGTTCTCGGCGGCGACGGTGATGGACGAATTGTCCGGATCGGGGGTGGACAGGGTTAGGGTGGTGGCGGCGGAAACGGTTCCGGACAACAGAGCCAGCGCCAGAGCAACGGCGACAAGAGGGGTAAACCTGCGCATAAAGGACTCCCACTAAGCGGATGATAACGACGGGCTCGCGACAACCACGGTGGTGCCGGAAGCTTTAAAAATGGTCATACCAATTATCCCTGCACGGGTCCTGGGTGATAATGTACTTATAATAGTTACGGTTTGACAGCATTGTTTGCCTGTATATTCACTATAACATTGGTACAACCAATTGTCAAGTGTGTCCTTTGGAAAAACCCCGATTTTTGTTTTCGGGATGTTATTTTTCGCCGGGATTAGGGGAAAGGGGATGGCGCGGTGGTGGTGAAAACAATGCGTTGATCGTGAATCAAGTGATTGCCGAGTAAAGGTAACAGCTTGTTTCTGATTGATGCCGGCATCGGCATCGACGCGAATGGTGACTGGTACAAGACATGGAGCTTAACATGAAAACCTATTGTGGATTTGCATGCGCCATCCTGGCGGTGGTGGCGGTTGGGTGGCTGGCACCCACCGGCGCCGCTTTCGGCCAGGATACGTACGTAAGCGCGCCCAACGATGTCGAGGACATCGCCGATCCGGCGCTGCGGGAGGCGCTGGCGTCGTATTCCCCCAACTACGACAGTTTGCCCCGCTACGACCAGATCTCGGCCTTCCGGCATGTCTACCGGGTATTGCACAACGACCTGGATCCGGTGCTGTCGCCGGCCGATCAGGCGATTTGGATCAACGGTAACGTCCCGTATTATGTTGGTGGCGATTATTCGCCGTACTATGGCGTGGACTACCCGTACTACGATCCCTACTACACCGATCTGCCGGTGGTTGATTGGGGCCTGATGGGCGGTCACGGCGATTGGGGCGGCTATCGGGACGGCATCCGGCACGACTGGGATCGCTATTCCTACAACCGCAACGCCGATTTCGATCATCGGGATGGTAACCGGAATGCCATCGACCATCGGGACGGCGCGCGCGACGCCTACGGCAACCGCCCGTTGAATCCGGAACGGTCGGTGTATGAAAACCGGTACGACGGTGTCCGGGGACTCAACAGACCCGAGGGACATGCCAACCGCGATGTCTACGGCAACCGCGGCCTTCCCGGCGGCGCCCGCCACGACGGTAACGGTGGCTTCAACCGGGTGCTGCCGCAGCCGCGGGACCATGTGGTGCCCGATCCTTCCCGCCACATCATGCCCGATCCGGGCAACCATGTGGTAGCGGATCCGTCCCGCCACATCATGCCTGACGCCAGCCGGCACATCGTGCCGGAAGGCAACCTCGGCGGCAACATCCGGTCCGTGCCCAGCCATGCCTTCAATACCGCGCCGCACGAAGCCGGCCATATCGGCGGCGGCCACATGGGAGGTCACCCGGGCGGCCACCCAGGCGGTCACATGGGCGGTCACGGCGGCGGCCACGGTGGTGGTCACGGCGGAGGTCACCGCTGACCGCGGCGGTGTTTTGTCTGCTTTGTCGGGATCGTCTACGATCCGCCAACGGATTATCCGAGCGGGACGGCCAGCGCCGTCTCGCTTGTTTGTAGGCATATTTCTGCTGTAACGGATCGGCTAGTCGGTTACCGCCGCATATCCGGCGGCGAGAGGAGGCCCGCCCGAAGCGGTGGGGATCGCCAGGGAAAAGGAGTGCCAGCGGCGGCCGGGCAGGCCGGCGGCAGCCGCGTCCCGCACCTGCCGTTCGCCCCAGCCCTGGCGGTGGCAACTGAGGCAGACCGTACCACCCGGTGCCGTCAGCACGGCCATGGCCGCCAGGAGGTCGGGCAGGTCCCGCTCCAGCTTCCATTCGCCCCCCGTTTTGCTGCGGCCGAAGGCGGGCGGGTCGGCCACCAGACAGTGGTAGCGGTGGCCACGGCGGATCTCACGGTGGAGGAAGCGGCGGGCATCTTCGGTCAACCAGCGGACGGGAGCGTCGGCCAAACCGGAGGCGACGGCGTTGTCCCGGGCCCGTCGCACCGCCGCCGACGCCGCATCGATATGGACCACTTCCCCTACCGACGGCAGGGAAGCCAGCCAGAGGGTAACCAGGCCGGTATGGGCGAACAGGTTGCAGATCCGAAAACCCCCGGCCGGAGCCGGTCGTCGGGCGAGAACCGTGGCCAGGAACTCCGCGACGGCGGCATGTTCGGGAAAAACGCCAAGCTGGCCGGCGGCGCCCGGGGACGGCAGCATGACAGCCGGGCCGAACTCCGTGCGCCACTCCTCCGGCGCCGTGCCCTGCCAGCCGTTTCCGGGAAGGTACGCCAAATCCGCCGCCGTCCACTCCGGTGGCGGCAGGGTGGCGGGAAAAGCCGCGGCCGGGGCGGGCCGATCCACCACCACCGCGCCGAACCGTTCCAGCCGCCGGCCGCCGCCGCAGTCGAGGAGGCGGTAGGAGGCGGCGGTCATTCCCGGCATTCCCGTCCGGCGAGGCGGCCGATGGCGCACATAATTCGGTAGTTGAGGTTTTTCACCAGCTGCCGCCGCTCATCAGACGGCAGGGAAGCATAGAGCCGTTCCTTGTCCAGGAGATGCAGGGGCTGGCCGAAGACCACCTGAACCCGCCGGCCGACCTTGGGAATGCGACGGCCGGTGGGGAAGGTCTCGTCGGAGCCGGTGATGGCTGCGGGCAGAATGGGGACGCCACTCTCCAGGGCGAGGAGGGCGACACCGGGTCGGGGCCGGTTGAGCCGTGGCTTCTGGTTGATGTGGCCTTCCGGGAAAATGCCCACCGGTTCACCTGCCTTGAGCCAGCCGAGGGCGGTCTGGAGCATGGTGGCCTGACTCTGCCGATTACCCCGTTTGAAGGGAATGCAGCCGCCGGTGCGGAGAAACCAACCCATGAAGGGATGGTGGAACGGCTCTTCATAAGCGATCATATGCAGCCGGCGCAGGGTGGCCCGGGCATGGGCGAGGGCGAGGAGCGGCCCGTCGAGAAAACTGGAATGATTTGCCGCCAGGATATACGGGCCGTCAGGCAGGTTGCCGCCGCCGACGTACCCTTTCCAAAAGGGCAGGGAAGCGGTACTCAGGATCCCCGCCGCGAGATAAAAACTTTTCCATGCCATTGCCATCCCCCTGGGCACCGGATGCGGCCGGCGCGGCGTCGGACCGGGCGGATTTTGCCGATACGGCGCCGGGCAAACCGCCGTCGGCTGATCCCGGAACTACTCCCCTGGTGCCGCCCGTGCCGGCGCGTCTTCACCGGATAAGCTGCCCACCGTCAAGCTTCTTTCCTTCGCTCTTCCAGCGGCGGTGGATCCAGAACCACTGGTCGGGCGCGGCGAAAATCATCTCCCCCAGATCCTGGTTCAGCGCGTCGGTGACACGACGGATTTCGGCGGCGGGGTCGGCGTTCGGGTCGGTCCGGTGGACCCGCCGGTTGTAGACGAGGGTAAAGCGCCGTCCCCTCGTGCCGCCCCGGCGCAGCCCCACCACCACCATGGGCGAGGCGGTGCGGCGGGCCAGCTCCACCGGCAGGGTAATGGTGCTGGCCGGCCGGCCGAGGAACGGCGACATCAGGCCCTGCCAGCCCGCGTCCTGATCCACCAGGATGCCGACCACCCCGTTATCCGCCAGGATGTGCAGGGCGGTGCGGAGGGAGCGGCGCTTCTCCAGGATCTTCAGGCCATTCCTTTCCCGCAGATAATTGACGTAGCGGTTGAGCCGGGGGTTGTCCAGGGGCCGGGCGAAGGATCCGCCGGTGAGTTCCAGGCTGGTGGCGAGGGAATTCATCCATTCCCAATTGCCGAAATGGGAGGTGACGAAGATGACGCCGTTTCCTTCCCGCAGCAGGTCGTGGACAAATTCCTTGAACCCGTCCATATCCACCCCATTGGCGATATCCCGGGGCCCCAGGCGCCGCAGGCGGGCAAATTCCGCCAGAACCTGGCCGTAATGCTGGAAATTCCGCCGGGTGAAAGGGGGCACCGCCTCCGGCGCCAAACCCAGGCGGGCCGCCGCCTGCTCCTCCACCCGCTGCCGGTGGCGCCGGTCCACCAGACGGAACAGGTCGCCCAAACGACGGCCGCACCATCCGGCCAGGCCGAAGGGCAGGAGGGACAAGAC
>JAJBSZ010000314.1 GCA_020861125.1 Planctomycetota bacterium
ATGCCCGTCCTCACCGCTCCGCTTGAATACTCTTCGTATCCGGACAGCCGATAGGCCGATCCCAACGAGTGGATTCGGCAATTCTTTCCGGAAAGTGGCAATATACCTTGACCGCGGGCCGGAGATCGCGGACTATTACCACCATTATCACAGGATGGATGCCCGGCCGACCCTCTGATCCGTCCGATCTTCAGGCACGGGTGAGGAACGGCTCGGCAGTTTCTATCACGACCGCCGGTACCCACGGAATGGATCGCGCCTATGGCTTCCAAAAAAGAACACCGACGTAAACAAAAGAAAACCCGCAAAGGTGACACCGGACGCCGTACCGCAGCGCCGGCGCGGCCCGGGAAACCGGTGGAGCTGAACTCTCTGGATCTCCTTTCCGCTCTTCAGGATCCAGCCACCGTGAGCGAGGATTCGCCGTCGGAATCGTCGTCTCCGCTCGCGGCGTCCGTCCCTCCGTCCGATACCGGGACGGCCGGGGAAGATGCGGCGCGCGAGGAACTCCGGGCTGAGGAAGAGGAGCGCCGGGCCCGGGAGGAAATCCGCGAGGAAGCCCGAATTTCCCGGGAATGGGAAGAAGCGGCCATCGCCCAGCGGGAAGCGGATGAAGCCGCCCGGCGGACGGAGGAATTCCTGGCTGCTCAGGCGGCCGAGGCCGAGCGGGAAGCCAGGGAACAAAGCCGTCTGCACCAGGAGCGCAGCACGGCTCTCCGCTCGCCGGCGGCACCGCTTCCGGTAGCCGGGAAAAGTCAGGGCGTGGAGAAGCGGCCCGAGGTGGTGGCGGAGACGCCCCAGTCCCGGCCGCCGGTTGGGGAAATCCCGCTGCGGCGTCCCGGGTCGCCGGCCTCCGATCCCGCTGCCGCCGCGCCGTCGGTTCCCGCCCTTGAGGTGGAAAATCCGTTCTGGGAAAAACCGCCGGAAATCTTCGAGGCGCTGTCCGGCGCTCCGAACGGTGCGGCTCCCTACGGCTATCCCGGCCAGGCCGAGGAACCCACCGCCAGCCTTCCGGTCACTATGGCCCGGTCCGGCGAGGAAGAAGCCGCGGCGGCGATGGCCGGGGACGGATATGACGGCGATGACGCCGTTCCCGTCGCCGCCCCCGGCAACACGGCGCCCGTTCCTCTGGAGAAAAGAATGTACATTGTCATGATCACGCCGGAAGTCGCGCCGTGCGCCAAGGTGGGTGGTCTCGGAGACGTGGTGCTGGGGCTGGGCCGGGAACTGATGAAGCGCGGCCACGGGGTCGAGGTTATCAGCCCGATGTACGCCGGCATGCGCTACGATCTGATCGGGGATTTGCACGAGGAGTACAGCGAGCTCTGGTGTCCGCATTACACCGAATGGCGGCCGGAAAAAGTGTTCCAGGGCACGGTGGAGGGCGGCCTGCAGGTGAATTTCATTACCGGCGGCACCTATACCGAACGGCCTAACATCTACGGCTATGAAGACGATCTGCAGCGGTTTACCTATTTTTCGCGCCAGGCGCTGGAGTTCATGTATAAAACCAACCGCCGGCCCGAAATTATCCACTGCCACGACTGGGCCACCGGTTTGGTGCCGGCCATCCTCTGGGACATCTACGAAAAACTCGGCTGGAATACCTCGCGGGTTGTCTACACCATCCATAACAATGAATGCCAGGGATTGTGCGGATTCCCCGATCGCCTGCTGGCTCTGGTTGGCCTCGATGCCAAGAATTATCTCCGGCCCGACCGGATGCAGGACGACAGCCACCGCAATTGCATTAACATGATGAAGGGCGGCATCATCTACTCCAATTTCGTCACCACGGTCAGCCCCACCTATGCCGGTGAACTGAAAACCGTCGGCGGCGGACGGGGATTGCAGACCACCATCGCCAAGAACAGCGCCAAGGTGGGCGGCGTGCTGAACGGTATCGATTACGATTTCTGGAACCCGCAGACCGATGGCAAGCTGGCCGCCCGGTACTCGGTGGGCGACGATTTCCACCAGAAATATGTCAACAAGAAGGCGCTGCGGGAATGGCTGGGCCTGTGGGACGCGTGGAAGCCGATCATCGCGGTGGTGACCAGGCTCACCCAGCAAAAGGGACTTGCCCTCATCAAGCATGCCATCTGGTCCGCCAAGCGGCTCCAGTCGCAGTTTGTCCTCCTCGGCAGCGCCCCGGACCCCAAGGTCAACGCCGAATTTGTCAGCCTCCAGCATGAACTCAAGGACGACCACGACATCAACCTCTACCTGGGCTACCACGAGGATCTCTCCCGGCTGATATATGCCGGGTCGGATCTGTTTCTCATTCCCAGCCTGTACGAGCCGTGCGGCCTGACCCAGATGATCTCCCTCCGCTACGGCACCGTTCCGGTCGTGCGGGAGACCGGCGGGCTGGTGGACACGGTGTTTGACCTCGACAACTCCGGTCTCGGGCTGAACGACGCCAACGGCTTCACCTTCCGGGACCCGACGCCGGAGAGCCTGGATTACGGGCTGGAGCGGGCGGTACGCCTGTGGTACGACAATCCGGAGGCCTTCAACCGGTTGGCGAGGAACGGCATGCGCTACGACTATTCCTGGCGTCATCCGGCGGAGCATTACGAAAACATTTACCATTACATCAAGGCTTGATCGGCAGCGGCTGGGCCGAACCTGAGAAGAAGTGACAATGGACGATTCGACAAAAGTACGCTACAGTATCGACGCCCTGTTGCGGGCGCTGCACGATAACAAGGGTTCTGACCTGCATATCACCGCCGGCAGCGCGCCGCGTATTCGCATCAACGGCTCCCTGCGTCCCCTCAACCTGCCGCCCATGACCGCCGAAGCGGCGCAGGAGATCATCTATTCCATTCTCAAGCCGGACCAGATCGCCCGGTTTGAGCGGGAAAAGGAACTGGACACCGCCTTCGGCCTGTCCGGTGTGGGTCGTTTCCGGGTTAACGTGTTTTTCCAGCGGGGGGCGGTGGGCGCCACCCTGCGCACCATTCCCTTTGAAATCATCACCTTCCAGATGCTGGGCCTGCCGGTACCGATCTTCGAACACCTCTGCGGGCTCCCCAAGGGGCTGATCCTCGTCACCGGCGCCACCGGTTCTGGTAAATCCACCACCCTGGCGGCGATGATCGACTACATCAATTCCAATGAGGACGGCCATATCGTCACCATCGAGGACCCCATCGAATTCCTGCACCGCAACAAGCGCTGCCTCGTCAACCAGCGGGAGGTGGGCCCGGACACCCATAATTTCGCCGCCGCCCTCAAGCATGTCCTGCGGCAGGATCCGGACACCATTCTCATTGGCGAAATGCGGGATATGGAGACGGTGCAGCTCGGGCTGGAGCTGTCGGAAACGGGCCACCTGACCCTGGCGTCCCTGCATACTTCCGACGCGGTCCAGACCATCAACCGGATCATCGATATCTTCCCCCACGGGCAGCAGGCGCAGATCCGCACCCAGTTGTCGTTTGTGCTGGAGGGGATCGTCTCGCAGCAGTTGTTGAAAACCGTCGGCGGCGGCGGGCGCTGCGTGGCGTTGGAGATCCTCATCGCCACCCATGCCATCCGGGCCAATATTCGCGACGACAAGCTGCACCAGATCTACTCCGCCCTGCAGACCGGCGCTCGGGAGGGCATGATCACCATGAACGCCTCCCTCCTGGAACTGGTCGCCAAGGCCAAGATCACCAAGGAGGCGGCCCTGGCCGCCACTACCCGGGTGGACGAGCTCCTGGAGCTGGTGGAAATGATCAACGTCCAGCAAAAAGGCCGGACCCGGGCCGGCGGTGGCCGGACCTGGTAGCAGACGGTTGACACCCGGTGTGTCCGCCATACAATGGCTAGTTGTATTGATCCAACCAATCCGATGGGAAGCATCGGTTCCATTCGGCACGACCAAGGGTAGCATTGCACAGGGGACTGACAGTGCCTAAATTCAGATACGTAGCGCGCGATGCCATGGGCAACAAGGTGGAGGATGAACTCACCGCCAAAAGCCACGCCGCAGCCATGGCCCAACTCAAACGGAACCGGCTCAATGTCCTGACCCTTTCCGAGGCGAAGAAGGGCTTTGCCCTCAGCCTGACCAAGCCGAAGCCCCGGGTGAAGGCGGCGGATCTGGTGATTTTCACCCGCCAGTTTTCCACCATGGTGGAGGCGGGTCTGCCGGTGGTGGAGATCCTGGATATTCTTCTGGAGCAGACCGACGACCCCGGCTTCAAGAGCGTGGTGTCGGAGGTGCGGAGCGAGGTCCGGGGCGGCAGCGATCTCTCGAGCGCCCTCGCCAAGTGGCCGAAGTGTTTTTCGCCGATCTACATCAACCTCATCAAGGCCGGCGAAGCCTCCGGCGACCTCGACGTCATCCTCAAGCGTCTGGCCGTCTACCTGGAGAAAAACGCCTCCTTGAAGCGGAAGATCATCTCCGCCATGACCTACCCCGTGGCGTCCCTGGGCCTCATCATCCTCATCACCGTTGGCCTCTTGGTATTCATCGTGCCCCAGTTTGTGGAGATTTTCGACGGCATCGGCGCCGAATTGCCCCTCCCGACCCGCATGGTCATGGCGATTTCCGACACGCTGATGGAACGCTGGTACGCGGTGCTGGCGGCCATCATTGGCTTCTTCGTCTTCCTCTGGATGGTGAACAAGAATCCGCGCGGGCGGTACATCATCGATTCCCTTAAACTCAAGTCGCCGGTGTTTGGCGAGCTGTTCCAGAAGGTGGCGCTGAGCCGTTTCGCCCGAACGTTCTCCACCATGCTCCGCTCCGGCGTACCCATGCTCGGGTCGTTGGAGATCGTGTCCGCCACCGCCGGCAACGGGGTGGTGGAGGAGGCGGTGACGGCGTCCCGGGAGGCGGTTCGGCAGGGCGAATCCCTGGCGGCGCCCCTCAGTGAAAGTCCCGTGTTCCCTCCCATGGTGGTGCGGATGATCAGCGTCGGCGAACGCACCGGCGCCCTGGAGACCCTGCTGGAGAAGGTGGCCGACTTCTACGACGAACAGGTCGATGCGGCGGTGGAAAGCCTGACGTCGGTCATCGAGCCGGTGATGATCGGTTTGATGGGCGTGGTGGTGGGCTTTATCGTCATCGCCCTGTTTCTCCCGATTCTCGAGCTCCAGAACCAGGTATGACGACGGAGCGTCTGACGTCCAGACCCACCAGGATGTGGTCCCTCAGCTGGGTGATCCTCATCCGGTTGATCCTCTACCTCGTCGTCATCGGCTTTTTTGTCCAGTACATGTACTTTGGCGAGCGGGGCCAGTTTTACCAGCCGGGTCGGGCGATTCAAGAACTGGTGGCGGTGTATCTGGTGAGTCTGGCGGTGCTGGCCGTCGGCGCCCACAGCCGGCGGCTGGATCCCTTTATCGCCGTCACCTATGTTCTGGACCTCGTGGTGCTGTCGCGGGTCATCCTTGCCAGCGGCGGCTTCAATTCGGTGTTTATCCCGTATTATTTGCCGGTGTTGGTGATGGCCACGGCCTGGCTGCCGCGGCAGTACACGGCGGTGTTTCCCTCTATCGCCACCCTGGGGGCGGCCTATATCGGTGTCCCGCACCTGATGGTCGCCCTGGGGGAATTCAACTGGCTGCCGCGGTTTTTTCCCCAGAACCTCCTCTACAGCCTGCGCTATTCCCATCCCCATACCATCGTCTCCACCATGCTGATCCTGACGGTGTCGTTTTTCGTGGTGTCGTATCTCTCCGGTATCCTCAGCGACTGGCTGTTTATCGAACAGCGGCTGAACGCCGAGGTGCTGTCTTCCATCCGCGAGGGGATGGCGGTGGTCGCGGCTACCGGCGAGATGGTCATGGTAAACGGGGAATTTCTCCGCCTGTTCCCCGAAGCGGAAAAGGCCGCCACCTGCGACGACCTGACGGGGGTAATTTTCCCCGGCCTGCCGGAACTGACCCTCGATCGGCTGGTGCAGGACAGCCGCGACGACGCCCTGATCTTCACCCGCGACCGGGACGCCAGTGGCCGTCCGCCCATGGAAATCCGTGTCTCCACCATCACCCTTCCCGGCCGCAAACAGGTCTACGGCATCATCCTGATGGTCGCCGACCTCACCCTCCGCCGCCGCATGGAGGCGGCGGAGCGGAACCTGGAGCGGTACTCGGCCATCTCCACCATGGCGGCCGGGCTGGCGCACGAGATCCGGAATCCCATGGCATCGCTGCGCAGCGCCATCCAGGAGATCGGGGAGTCATTCCCCGAGGGGAGCCAGAACCGGGTCCTGACCGATGTGGTGATCTCCGAATCGGACCGGTTGGACAAGGTCATCGGCCGGTTTCTCGACTTTTCCCGCGAAGGCCGGCTGCGGATGACCACCGTCAAGATCAGCGTGATCCTGAGTGAGCTGATGCTGATGTTCACCCACGACCCCAAGGCCAGGCATGTGGAACTGGTCCTGGACATCCAGGATGATCCGCCGGTACTCTGCGATCCCGATCGCCTGAAGGAGGTGTTTCTCAACCTCGCCCTGAATGCGGTGCAGGCCCTGCCGCCGCAGGGCGGGCGTCTGGACGTGGTGTTGGCGTCGGCCCACCAGGGCGGGGTCCAGGGGGTGGAGATACTGTTTTTGGACAATGGGCCGGGGATTGCGGAGAACCATTTCCCGCGGCTGTTCGAGCCCTTTTTCAGCAGCAAACAGACCGGCACCGGCATGGGCCTGCCGCTGTCCCGTAAGCAGGTGGCGCTGCACGGTGGCGAGCTGGATGCCAGCAATCGCCTGGGCGGCGGGGCCTGCTTCCGGGTGTGGCTGCCGCTGAAACCGGCGGATACGCCGCGGGAAAGCAAGAGCGGTACCATCGTCATCATGTCCGACTGGCGGCGGGCGCTTCTGGGGGAATAACCGCTTTGGGCGGCCGACGGGCCGGCTGCCACGGCGTCGTTAACCTAGAAATCCGGCTCTGTTATGTTAAGGCAAGGAACCAAGCGTATGGACAGCGGCGGCACGATTCTTTTCGTCGACGACGACGCCAGTTTGCGCACGGTGGTTTCCATCGCCCTGGCCAAGGACGGCCACACGGTGGCCACCGCCGCCAGCGGCGAGGAGGCGCTGGAGCGGTCGGCGGCCCAGACGTATGATCTGGTGATCCAGGACGTGCGGATGCCGGGGATGAACGGTCTGGAGCTCCTGCAGCGCCTCACCGTCCTCACTCCGGACGTGCCGGTGGTGGTGATGACCGCCTATTCCACCTGGGACGTGGCGGTGGAGGCCATGCGGCTGGGCGCTTTCGACTATATCAAGAAACCGTTCGACAATGCCGAACTGCGGGTGCTTGCCCGCCGCGCCATCTTCTACGGCCGGACGGCCCGGGCCGGCAACGAAGCCAACCGGGTGCGCATGATTGGCGCCAGCGCCGGGATCAAAGAGATCCAGGAGGTGGTGCGGCGCGTGGCCCGGAACGATTCCACCGTGCTGGTGGAAGGGGAAAGCGGCACCGGCAAGGAGCTGGTGGCCGCCATGCTCCATTCCCAGTCCCACCGCCGCGACGGCCCCTACATCGCCGTGAACTGCGGCGGGTTTTCCGAGACCCTGCTGGAGAGCGAACTCTTCGGCCACGTCCGCGGGGCATTCACCGGCGCCGTCTCCGACAAGAAGGGGCTGCTGGAACTGGCTGACGGCGGCACCTTCTTCCTCGATGAGATCGGCGAGACCACCCTCTCCACCCAGGTGCGGCTGCTTCGGGTCCTGGAGACCAAGTCCTTTCTGCCGGTCGGCGGCGAAGAGCCCCGGTCCACGGATGTGCGG
>JAJBSZ010000354.1 GCA_020861125.1 Planctomycetota bacterium
CCAAAAACCACGGAAAACTGTAATTGTCCGTTGTGGTTGGCGCAAATCTTTTCTGCCGCGGCCCAGCCACGCCCGGGTGCCTTCAGGTTGGCCACCCCAAGAGCCGGGGCAACCACAGGGAGACTTCCGGTACCAGGGCGACCAGGAGCAGCGCGAACAGCATTGCCGCCAGAAAAGGAAGCGCCGCCCGGCCAACCTGCCTGCGGTCGACACCGGCCACCGCGGCGGCGGCGGTTATGTTGCTGGCCTGGGGCGGCGTCACCAGACCAATGGCCAGGTTTGTCGCCACCATCGCGCCAAAATGCGGAAGGGACAAGCCGCACCGGACGGCCAGAGGCAGGAGTATCGGTACCAGGAGGGAGATGATGGCGGGGAGGTCCAGAAAGCAACCGGCGAGCAGCAGACTGGCATTGAGGAAAAGGATCGCACCCGTCCGGCCGCCGGCGGTCCGGTAAAGGATTTCCCCCAGATGGTGGCTGAAGCCACTCTCTTCCAGAACCGTGGTGAACAAGCCACCCACCGCCGCCAGGAGGAGGACCGCCGAGGCGGACACCGCCGCCCGCCCGCAGGCGCGCCGGATGGCACCGCCATCCAGTTGGCGATGCAGCAGGGCGCCCACCGCCAGCGCATAGGTCGCGGCGCCCGCCGCCGCCTCCGGCGCCGTCAGAAAGCCGGTGAACAGAGCGGTAAGCACCAGAATCGGCATGGCTAGGGACGGGATCGCTTTCCCGACGAACCGGCGACGGTCCGGCCGACGAGTGCCGCCGCCCGGCAGGCGCACCGTGGCATGGACGAGGATGGCGGTCGCCAGAGACCCCGCCACGACGATGCCGGGGACGAGGCTGGCGGTGAATACGATGTTCGTGGACATGCCCACCGTGGCGGCGTAGATGGTCAACGGGATGCTGGCGGGGATAATGATGGCGAGGCTGGCGGCGCAGGCGATGATGCCGGCCGCGGTTTCCCGGCGGTAGCCCGCGCGGGTCATTTCCGGAATCAGCCTGGATCCTTCGGCCGACACGGCGGCCGGGCCGACGCCGGATACCGACGCGAAAAGGGCGCAGCCCAGGACAACACGCAGACCGAGGGTGATACGGCCGCGGCCGCCGATGACGTCGGCGACAGCCAGCAGCCGTCTGGTAATGCCGCCCGCCACCGCCAGTTCCCCCGCCAGAGCGAACAACGGTATGGAGATGAGCGCGGGTGAATTCAACCGAACCGACAGGCTGTAGGCCTGGAGGAGGTCGGGAGAAAGATGGTTGGTGTTCACACTGACGAGAAGGACTCCAGCGAAAAACACCGCCGCCGCCAGCGGTATGGTGCTGACGGCCAGGATCGCCAGGAGGAGAAAGGCCAGGATCAGTCCCGAATCGATGGGCACGGCTTGCCCTCTGATGCCGGTCGCAGCCGGTGGTACAGGCGAATCATGGTGAATACCGATCCGACGGGAATCGCGGCGTACACCAGGGGATGACTAGCCACGGACCCGCCGGCCAGGACGTACTGAAGCGCCGCGCTGCCGGCGATACAGGATAGGAACGCGAAGAGGAAGAAGACCAGATCGGCAAAGAAAGAAAACTGGCGGCGTCGGGTATCCCCCACCAGCGGCGGCAGGTGCCTGACCCGGATATGCTTTCCGTCGGCGGCGGCCTGGGCCATGCCCATGGAAGCCATCCATACCAGGCAGCCGCAGGCGGCGCGGAGCGGCACCGGCTCCAGTGCCGGCCACCTGTGGCGGCGGATAGCCTCCGCCAGCATGCAGGCCAGGAGGGCCACCAGGAAGCCCGACGCCAAGCGTTCTTCCAATTGGTCCGGCAACCACCGTCGTGGCATCACAGCTCCGCCAGTTCCGGGAAGGTCCGCATCATCGGTTCCCCATAGGCGCGCAAGGCGTCGCGATACAGCTTGAGCCGATCCCGGCCGTCGTCCACGAAGGTTGTGAACGATGCTCCGGCGCAGGCCGTGGCGTCGACCCGCCAGCCGGAACCATGACGCCAGCCCTGGATCGACATGCCGGCCCCGGCCCGCCGGACGTTGTCCGCCGAGGTCACCAGCAGCAGACGGTCCGTCCCGAGGATATCGAGAATTTGCCGTGAATAGATCAGGTTTTCCACCAGGTCGCGGGCGTAGCCTTCCTCATGGATCCGTTCCGGCGCGACGCCGTGGTCGATGAGCCAGCGGCGCATGGCGACGGCTTCCACCACGCCGTTTTTCGGCACCCCGCCACTGGCCAGGATGTGCGCTTGCGGATACCGTTCCGCCGCCCGCAGGGCAGTCTCGAGCCGCTCCACCAGATGCGGATGCATGCTGCCGTCGGCGTTGAGAATATAGCCGAGAACCACAACGGCCGTTCGCTCCCGGGTGCTGTCGAAATCGGGCAAGGTGCAGAGGACGGGCCGGGCGAGCCAGGTTTCAATGTCCCCCCAGAGGCGCCGGAGATCGGTGGCCCGTTCGGGACGAACCCGCTCCAGATTCCGCCGAACGGCTTCGGCCTCCGCCCGCTCCCCAGCGAAGTGCAGCCAGTGGCCGAGAAAAAACTGGACGTCGGTATCACCCGGAACCGTTTGCGCCAATTGGCGCAGAATATCCAGAGCTGCGGCCGGGCAATCGGTTTGGATGTAGTGGCTCACCAGATTAAAGTGCAGATCCAAACGGAACGGGGCCCGAGCCGTCGCCTGGGTGAGAAGGGACAGGAACTGGTCGTTTTCCCGCCGGCGGTAGTGGCGGGCGGCCGCCGCCAACAGATCCTTCAGGGCTGGGTCGAAGGCGAAGGGGTCCCGCCTCATTGCAGGCCCCGGTCATAATTGAAGAGGAACCCTTTTTTGCCGCCTGGGCGGAGAAAACGCTTCCAGATATCGACGGGATAGGACTCGCCGGAGAGATCGATGGCCAGGTTGGCGACGCGAATTTTGTCGTTGGTCAGACTCTTCCAATCGAAGGCGGTGAGGCTGCGGAAGACGGTAATGGCACTGGCCGATTCCGGTTGCAGGCTGATGCCGCGGCGGTCGGTCCAGGCCCCGTCGGCGGTGACGGCGGCTTCGGATGCCGGCAGCAGATCGGCGGCGGGAATCCGGGTATAGGCCAGAACCGGGCGGGCGTATACCAGCAGGGTAAGCGGCAGCGGTGCGGATTCGCTGATATCCTCGATCTGCCGGCGATCCGCCTCCATCGACACTGTCGCTCCCTCGGCTCCGAGGTCGCGCAGGCACTTCACCGCCAGGTGGTTCAGTACCGGCAGGCCGGGACCGGTGGTAAACCGCAATCCCAGATGCCGGCAGAGCCAAATTGACCCCCAGCAGTTGGCTTCCACCCGAATGCCCTTGTCCCGACAGTATTCGCCCAGCTCGCCCACCTCGGCGCTTTCGGCGGGGAAATAGACGTCGGGCAAGGCCACGATGAATTCGTGCGGATCGACAAATTTGGCGACGAAATCCATGTCGCGGATGGTGGCGTTCTGGAGCACCAGGTCCACATCCCGCAGCACGGGAAGCAGGCTCGAGTTCAGCTGCTTGACCGAGACCCTGGCCATGTTCGGGCGTTCCCCCAGTTGCCGGCAGTTGGCCGGGTCACGGGGCGGGGCGGCCAGGGCGGCCCGGGCTTCGGCGGGCAGGGGAGCCTTGAGCACCGCATCCACGCCGTCGTCGGCGCGGCCGGTGAGGCGGTTGATGAAAGCGGCAACGGTGGCGATCACCGCCTTGACGTTCCGGGGCGGCAGCATGAAGTCAGGCTCGTTGGTGTACCACTCCCGCAGGTGCGCTTCGCCCACCGGGTTCGCACGCAGATGGGCAATTAGTTCTTCGACCGACACCGCCTTTTTCTCGCGCTTGATCCGGGTTTTGGGCATGCGCCAGGCTTCGCTGCGGTCATGGTACCGGCAGCGGCAGGAAATGCCCTTGTCCGTAATGCTCAATTCCAGCGAGTAGCCGTCCGCGTCGCCGTCCTCGCGGGGCGGGTTGCCTCGGCCGCGCCGGGGACGCTCCTCCAGGAACTCGTCGATGGCGTCGGTCGCGGCCCGGGTGGATTTGCGGGCGGCGACTCCGGTCAGGCCGCAGAAGCTTCCGTCCAGGTAGGCCGAGGTGGATTCCCGGCCGGCGTACGCGGCGAGGCGCCGGGCCCGGATCAAGGTGTCGGTGTCGACGGTGCGGGGAGCGGTGCGCCGGGCTTTGCGCGGACCGAGAGCCTGGCGGTACAGGCCCACCGCTTCCTTGACCCATTCCGGTTTTTTCAGCCGGCCTTCGATTTTGATGGCGTCCACCCCGGCAGCATCCAGTTCCGCCAGACGGTCGACGGTGACCAGATCCCGCATGGACATGGCCGTGCCCACCGTTTCCCCGTCAACGGCCCACGGCACCCGGCAGGGGCTGGCGCAGAGACCGCGGTTACCGCTGCGGCCGCCGCCCCAACTGGATAGGAGACAACGGCCGGAAATGGAATAGCACAGGGCCCCCTGGGCGAATACCTCGATTTCCAGCCCCGACGCCTTGCCGATGGCGGTGATTTTGGCGAGGGACAGCTCCCGCGCCAGCACGATGCGGCTGGCACCGATCTCCCGGGCCAGCCGGCCTCCTTCCGCATTGGTCACGGCGGTCTGGGTGCTCAGGTGGAGGGCAGGGTAGGAACGGCCCTTGGCTTCGGCAGCGTCGGCCAGCGCCCGCCACAGGCCGACAATGGCCCAATCCCGGGCGATGGATAGCGGTGATGCCGATACTCCGCGCCATAGCCAGAATCCGGGCGGCGGCGCCAGTCTCCCGCCGGGAAATGTCGATGTTCATCGTCAGGTGGGTGGCCACCTCGTGCTCGCGGGCAAGCTCGACCGCCCGCTCAAGTTCGGCCGGGGTGAAGTTTTTCGCGCCGCGCCGCGCATTGAGGAGAGAGAGCCCCAGATATACCGCGTCGGCCCCGGCTTCAATAGCGGCTTCGAGGCAGGGTAGATCGCCGGCTGGGGCGAGTAGTTCCATGGGGCGTTGCTCCCGTTGTCACCGGACGTCCGGAGTTGGACAGGCCGACCGTTCCGCCGCGGCAACGGCTCCTACCGAACCGGCTCCGCCTCTCCCTGCCGATCGCCCTGGTGCAGATCGGCATAGTTTTGTTCCATCTCCGCCAGTTCGTCCCGGAGACTCTGCTTGTCGGAAGGACCGACCTTGTCCACGAACAGCAGGCCGTCCAGATGATCCAATTCATGCTGCACCGCCCGCGCCGGCAGCCCTTCGGCACGGTATTCCACCAGTTCACCATCCAGATTTTGCGCCTCGCAGATAACCACCGGGTTGCGTTTTACCCGACTGCGCAGGCCGGGGAAGCTGAGGCATCCCTCGTCGCCAAACTCCTTGCGGCCGCAGCGTTTGATGATGCGGGGGTTGATAAGCACGCGGGGGTCGCGGTTTTCCGGATCGAAATCGACGATTACCAGCCGCAGCGCCGTGCCCACCTGCGGTGCGGCGAGACCGACGCCGTTGGCGTCCTCCATGGTTTCGATCATGTCGGCGGCCAGCTGCCGCAGACGCCCGTCGATCACTGCCACCGGTTTGGCCGGTTGGCGCAATACCGGGTCGGGATACACCCGTATGGGAAGTATAGCCACAATACTACTCCAGATTACGTTTTTTAAAATGGTCCGAGGCCGGCAGGCCTCGTCCATGTACTGTCCCGGCGCCGGCGACCGCCTTTTGGCCGTCCGCGATTTCTGGCCCAAAGCCGACCTACTCCGCGTCGGTTTCATAAAATACGCGGGTGGCTTTTCCCTCCTGCCGGGGCAGGCCGCCGGGTGGGAAGACGTCCCCTTTGGGGGAGAAGCCGAGGCGTTCCTTCAGGTGTTTTTCCACCGTAAAGCCGCTGACGCCGGGGTCGGCTTCGACGTTGATGCGCACGTCCTTCACCCCCTGTTTTTCCTCGATGATGATTTGGTAATTGGGCCGAACGCCCGGCAGCTCCAGCAGGGCCTGTTCCACCTGGCTCGGGAAAAAGTTAATCCCCTTGATAATGAGCATATCGTCCACCCGCCCGGTGATGGGGGCGATGCGGACATGGGTTCGGCCACAGGCGCAGGTATCGCGGGACAACACCCGGGTGAGGTCACCGGTGCGGAAGCGAATAACCGGGATAGCCCGCCGGGTCAGGGAAGTGATGGCGAGTTCACCGAACTCGCCGTCCGCCACCGGAACGCCAGTCTCGCGGTTCAGGACCTCCAGGAGATAATGGTCCTCCCAGACATGAATGCCGGAATGGTCCGGACAATCCTGGCCCAGCGTGCCGACGCCGCCCGTTTCCGTCATGCCGTAGATATCGAAGGCTTCGATGCCCAGGCCTTTGGTGATGGTCGCCTTCATGCTGGCGGAAAAGGTCTCGGCGCCGAAAATCCCGATTTCCAGCCGCGGCAGACGGTTGTCCGCCATCTTCATCAGTTCTTCCAGGACGCGGATGCCGTAGGATACCACGCCGGTAAGAATCCGTGTTTTGAAATCGCGCGCCAGCGCGATCTGCCGGGCGGTGTTGCCGGCACCGGTGGGGATGATGAAAAGCCCCGCCTTGCGGGCACCGTGGTACATGCCGAACCCGCCGTTGAACAATCCGAAAGAAGGGGTGATCTGGATGGCGTCGCCTGGCCGGCAGCCCGCCATGCGGTAGCAACGGGCCATGCATTCCGCCCACTGATCCAGATCCTCTTCGGTGTAGAGCATGGCGATGGGTGTGCCGGTGGACCCCGATGACATGTGCATTTCCCGGATGAGACCGGGATCACACGAGAGAAAGCCCGCGGGATAGGACAGGCGCAAGTCTTCCTTGGACAGGGTTGGCACGCGGATTATATCCGCCAGGTCCTGGATGTCGTCCGGATGGATGCCCGCGCGATCGAACCGTTCCCGGTACAGCGGGTTGTTCCGGTAGGCGTTCGTGATGGTGGTCCGCAAGCGCTCCCGCTGCAGGGCGGCAAGCTGATCGCGGGACATGGCTTCGCATTCGGGTTGGAACATGGCGGTTGTCATGGCGCTCATCCCCTCCTCTCGGGCGCTTCTTCCAAGAATATCCGGGCGTTCGTTTTCACGCAACCTTGCGGACGCCCGGGCGTCCCGGCCGCGGTTCTCCAGGTGTCCGCGGGAGGCGGGCCGTTCTTCCCCGCCGGCAACAAAAAAGGCCGGAATAATCCGGCCTTCCCGTTAAAAAGCGTGACCGGTCGCGGTTTACAGCCCCAATTCGAAGCGGGCAAAATCGGCGACCACGGCCTTGCCGCCGGCCACCTTGGCCGCCCCGTCCAGCATTTGCTGGACCGTGGCCTTACCGTCCGGGTCCTTGACGAAAATTTGCTCGGTGAGGACCTTGTCGCCGTAAAATTTCTGCAGCTTGCCTTCGAGGATTTTTTCCCGAATGTTCTCCGGCTTGTTCTTGATTTCTTCCATGAACACTTCCTTCTCCTTTTCGAGAAGGTCGGCGGGAATGCCCGCCCGATTCCAGGCCAGGGGCCGAGCGGCGACGGCGTGCATGGCGATATCGTTGGCGGCGGTTTGCAGGGCTTCGTGGCTAGCATCGGCATTTTCCAGACTGATGGCAACCATCGCGCCCGCCTTCTTGTGGAAGTGGGCGTAGGACCCGATGAGTCCGCCGGCCGGCGCCTCGACGGTGACGGCTTTCTTCAACTGGATGTTTTCCCCGACCACGCCGATCACCGCCCGAACCGAATCGGCAAAGGTGCCATCCGGGGTGGCGGCCTGGAGTTCTTCGGCGGATTTGAGCTT
>JAJBSZ010000363.1 GCA_020861125.1 Planctomycetota bacterium
ACGTAAATCCGATTATTTCTTCTGGTGTCACTGGTGGGGTTGCTAGTGCTTTATTTTAAAGTAACCGAATACCCATGATACATGAGCGCAGCCCATCCGATGGACCGGATGTCGGCACCGATACCGTCACCGTCACCAAGGTCGATGACCGTTGGCCTTACCCAGGGGTACCCTAACCTTAATAAAAGCCGCAACCCGAATGCGGGCTGCGGCTTTGATGTTTTGGTACCCCGGAAGGGAATCGAACCCCTATCTACAGCTCCGGAGGCTGTCGCCTTATCCATTGGGCTACCGGGGCGCATGACTTCGCGCAAAGGGAACCATGATATGGAAAACGGCGTGGCTGTCAACCCCTTCTTCCCAATGCCTCCGGAAAAGGTTTTCCCCGCCACGAAAAAAACGAGCACGGCCAACGGCTACCGCAACCGCTACCGCCTGGTCCTGCCGCCTACTCCTCTTCCTCGTTACCGCCGGTAACGGAAGTGGACCCCGCCCCGGTGGTGCGGGCGGAGGTACACCGGCGGCGGGGGCGGCGGGGCGACATACACCGGTGCCGGCTGCACCACCACTGCCGGCGGTGGGGCGTAATTGGCGAACAGGATTTCCGAGCGCACCCGGTCGCGATCCACCGCCACTCCGGTGAGGCCGCTGTTGCCGACCACGCCGAAGGGATTGAGGCTCAGGCGCGTGGTTTCATTTTCCCGCACCTTGATCTCCAGCTTGTTGCCGCTGTCGCCGTACATCTTGTACGTTTCCTTGCGCAGATTTACCGCCACATTCTGACCCGAGTCCACCACCATGCCGCCGTTGGGGCTGCGGCTGATGAAAATCCGCTTGTCCGCCTGGTTTATGGCAATGAAATACGGCATCCAGTCGTGGTTGGAAATGGAGAGCCAGCCTTCCTTGTCGTATCGGGGCGGGAAGGCGCCGATGGACGTCACGCTCACGGGAGACACCGGCGAACCCTCCACCGGTCCGGCCAGGACCGTGTCGGTGATCACCACGGGCGGCTCCACGGTTTCGGTATAGGTTTCGGTGGCATAGGTTTCCGTCGATGTCACCACCGTCGGCTGCGCATATTCCGCCGTTTCGGAAGCGGTGAGCGCCGCGATCAGGCTGTCGCTGGCGCCCAGTCCGCGCAGCGATTCGGCCGCATCGGGGGTAACGGCCACCGTTCCGTCCGTGGCCACCATATTAATGATGATCTGTTCCGGAACGTTGTTTTCCAAGAGGGAACGAATATCGTCGATATCCAGTGCCGCCGCCGCGCTCACCCCGGCCAACAGGGCGCAGGCGCAGAATACGAGACCCACGAGGTGCCGCCTCATCATAAAATCCCCTTATGTACAGGAGACTGCCACGTTGGGACAGCCTCCATTGTTGGTCAAATGTATTCCACCAAGATTTCCGCTCAGGTTAGCGCCGCCTGCCGCCGTGCGGCCGGCCATGGCTGCGGTGGTGACGCGAACCGCCCCAGCCGCGTCCGATGGAAAGGCCGAAGGAATAACTGGGCCGCGAGTAATAGGAATACGGGTAATAATAGGGATAACCATAGCCGTAATAGTACGGGCTGCCGTAATACACCGTCTGCGGCTGGGTGACGACGACGTTGGGCTGGGTGGTGACCACGGTCGGCGCCTGTTCCACCACCGTCACCTGGGCCGGCGGCGAGGTCACCACCGTGGGCTGGCTGTACGAGGGAGCGGCCGCAACCGCTTCCGGCCGGGTCAGGTATTCCAACAGCGCCGGCGAGGCGCCGCAGGAACTCAGGGCCACCACCTCACCGGCGGTGAGGGGACGATCCAAACTGCGGGACTGGACCATATTGATAATCACCGAGTCGTCCACGCCGTGCTGCTTCAGGGTGACGATTTCACTGGCATCCAGCGCCAGGAGGGAACCTGCGGACCCGATTGCTATAACTGCTGCCAAAATATACGTTTTCATGATGAACTCCTATTTGTCGACCAACTCCGTCCGGAACCGGGCCACTCGCCGTGCCGTCTACCCTTACAGTGTCGATTCCGCCCCGGTTGTTACCGGAAATCTCGGGGAAAATCACGCTGCGCCCGCGCGACCGTCCTGCTCCTGGTATTGTACCACAAGATGCGGCCAGCACCTGCATTTTCTTCCCCCGCAGCCGGAAAAAATGCTGGGCGGAATGGGCCGGAGCCTCCGGTCGGGCGCTGATCCGCATGGGCGGTGCCCAAGGAGAGGTGGGAGGCGGCGGGTCGGAATCCTGGTTTTCCTCCCGATCACAGGCTGGCGACCAGGCCTTTCAGGTCGGCCATTCCCACCACCCGGCCGTCGGGCTCGAGCACCGGGATGTCCGATATGCGGTTATCTTTCATCATCGCCAGCACGTCGCCGGCGAGGGTTCCGGTGGGAACCCAGCGGCAATTCCGGACCATGACGTCACCCACCTGCCGCCCCAGGAAACTGGCGCCCGTCTCCATCCCGCGCCGCAGGTCTCCGTCGCAGAAGATGCCTGCCAGCTTCCCGTCGGCATCCACCACCGCCGCCGAGCCCGAGCGGGCGGCGGTCATGGCGAACAGCGTCGCCTGCACCGTGGCGTCCGCTGTTACCCGGGCCACGGCGTCCCCGATGCGCATGACGCTTTCCACCGGGGCCACCCTCCGACCCAGGGCGCCGGCGGGATGGACCGCCGCGTAATCCTTTTCCTGAAAGCCTTTCCGCCGCATCAGACACACGGCCATGGCATCGCCCAAAGCGAGGATGGCGGTGGTGGTGGCGGTGGGCGCCAGGCCCAGGGGACAAGCTTCTTCGATATTGCCCAGGGACAACACCGTTTGGCAGTGGGCGGCCATGGTGGATCGCGGGTTGCCGGTGATGCCTACCACCCGGCAGCCGATGCGCCGGACATAGGGCAGCAGCCGGGTGATCTCCTCGGACTCGCCGGAGTTGGAGATGAAGAGGCAGACGTCCTCCGGCCGGATCATGCCGAGATCCCCGTGCAGGGCCTCAGCCGGATGGAGGAAGAAGGAGGGCGTGCCGGTGCTGGCGAAGGTGGCGGCGATCTTCTGGCCGATCAGGCCCGCCTTACCCATGCCGGAAACGATGACCCGCCCCTGGCACGCCATGATAGCGTCCAAGGCCTCCGGGAGGGATGGCCCCAGGGCGTCCTGCAGTGTGCGGAGGGCGGCAATTTCCGCCCCGATGGCCTCGGTGGCTATTTCAATCGTCATCGTAACTGAATCTTTCGATAAACCGGTCGCCATCGACGTAGATCCGCCGCGGCGAGAGGTAGGCGATCCTGCCTTCGGCGATGAGGTTGATGGCGGTGGGGTAGGCCATGCATTCCTCCCGGAACACCCGGGCCGCCACGTCGTCCGGTCCGTCGTCGGAAAAGACGGGGCAGCAGCGCTGGAGGATGATCGGGCCGGTGTCGTAGGAATGATCGGCAAAGTGCACGGTGCAGCCCGTCACCCGGACGCCGGACGCCACCACCTCCTCGTGCACCCGGTGGCCGTACATTCCCTCGCCACAGAACATGGGGATGAGGGAAGGGTGAATATTCAGGACCTTGCCTTCGAGCTCGCGGGAGAAGATGTAGCGTGAGAGAAAACCGGCCATGCACACCAGGTCGTAGCCGCCGCGGAGGAGCAGGCAATCCAGTTCCCGGGACATCCGGGCCCAATCCCGGATCACCTCCGCCTCCCGGCCGGAACGGGTGTAGGTCCTGGCGTTGACCACCTCGGTGGGGATGCCGGCGTCCTTGGCGATCTGCAGCCCGCCGGCGCCGGGACGGGACGAGACCACCAGCTTGATGTCGGCCAGCAGGTGGTCCTGGCGAATCCAGTCCAGAAGATTGGCGAGGGTGGTGCCGCTGCCGGAGAGCAACACGGCCAGGTTGAGACGTCTTCGCATACTCAGCTCCGTTCTGGTACGCCCCGGATGGACAGGCGCACGGTTTCCCCAGCCAACTCAAACTCGCGAGTCGCACCCAAATCCTCGAATTCCACCCGCAGGTCGTCCGCCAAAGTCTCGGCCGCGATGGCGTCGGCATGCTCCACCGCTGCCCGGGCCGGCTTGCCGCCGGCGCCGATGCGGACCGCGATCCGGGCCTCGAACGGCAGGTCCAGTTCCTTGCGCAGGGTCTGGATGCGGTTGATGAGCTCCCGCGCCAGGCCCTCCCGTTCCAGCTCCTCCGTCACCTGAGCGTCCAGGACCACCACGGCGCCCCGGCCGTCGGCGGCGGCGAACCCCTCGCGGGCGGCGATGCGGACATCGAGCTGCCCCGGCGTCAGGTGCAGCATCTGGCCCGCCACCTCCAGGTCGTACCGGCCGTTCTCCTTGAGAGCCTGGATGACACCGGCCGCATCCGCCTGGGCCAGGGCGGCGGCGCAGGCCTTCATGTTCTTGCCCAGAATCGGTCCCAATTCCTGGAAGTTCGGTTTCACCGTGAAGGAGACGTAGCGGGACGCGTCGTCGGCGAAGGCCAGTTCCTTGACGTTGATCTCGTCGCGGATGATGTCGGCCAACTCCTCCACCCCGGCCTGCCGGCTGGGATCGGTCAGGATCACCACCGCCCGGGCCAGGGGCTGCCGCACCTTGATTTTTTGCGACGCGCGGGCGGCGAGACCGAGGGAAGCGATCTCCCGGACCAAATCCATCCGTTCCTCCACCGACCGGTCGATGCGCGTTTCATCCGGATCCGGCCAGCGGCAGAGGTGCACCGAGGCCGGCAGCGTTTCCGGCCACAGGGACCGGGCGAGGTTCTGGTAGAGTTCCTCGGCGAAAAACGGCGTGAACGGCGCGGCGAGAATGGCAATGCGGCACAGGGTCTCGTACAGGGTCCAGTAGGCCGACGCCTTGTCCTCCGTCTGTTCCGACGCCCAGAAGCGATCCCGGCTGCGGCGCACGTACCAGTTGGACAATTGCTCCACCAGAGTGTTCAGCGCCTGGGCGGCGAGGAGGATGTTCATGGCCTCAAGGTGGGCGGCGATCTCCCCGGTGGCGCTTTCCAGCTTGGACAGCATCCAGCGGTCCAGGAGACTCCGCCGTTCCGGCGGCAGGCGGTCGGGGGCGGCGGCGAAGGCGGCGGGCTCCGGCTGCGCCACGGCCGCGACCCCCCGCCGCGGGTCAAAGCCGTCGATGTTGGCGTAGATCACGAAGAAGGAATACACGTTCCGCAGCCGCACGAGGAAATCCTTCTGCGCTTCGCGGATGCCGCCCTGGAAAAACCGGGTCGAGGTCCAGGGCTGGTTCGAAATGCAGAAGAACCAGCGCATGGCGTCGGCGCCCTCCTGATCCAGGACGTCGAAGGGATCGGGATAATTGCGGAGCTTTTTCGACAGCTTGGTGCCTTCCGCCGACAGCAGCAGCCCCAGCACCAGACAGCGCCGGTAGGGCAGGGGATAGGGCTGGTCCCAGGGAGCGAGATCCCCCAGGTCCTCCCCCGCCGCCCGTTTCCGGCTGGCGCATTCTTTGAGCAGGGTGGCGATGGCCAGCAGGGAATAGAACCAGCCCCGGGTCTGGTCGATGGCTTCGGAGATGAAGTCGGCCGGCAGCGCCCGGGCCAGCCGGTCCGCCGACTCCGCGCGGTGGGGATAGCCCCATTGGGCAAAGGGCATGGCGCCGGAATCGTACCAGCAATCGATCACCTCCGGCACCCGCCACATCTGGCCGCCGCAGTCCGGACAGCGGAGATGGACCTTGTCGACCCAGGGCTTGTGGAGCTCGAAGTTCTCCGGCAGTTCCTCGCGGTTGACCGCCCGCGCCAGAAGTTCCGCCTTGCCGCCCATGACCTCCTTGTGGCCGCAGGAACACTCCCAGATGGGCAGGGGCGTGCCCCAGTACCGTTCCCGGGACAAGGCCCAATCGACGTTGGATTCGAGAAAATTGCCAAAGCGCCCGTCGCGGATATGCTCGGGATACCAGGCGATGGCGGCGTTGTTTTCGAGCATCCGGTCCTTGACCGCGGTGGTGCGGATGTACCACGCCGGCCGGGGATAATACAGGAGCGGACTCGGACAGCGCCAGCAGAACGGATAATCGTGCAGATACTGCTCCGCCTTGACCAGTTGTTTCCGGGCTTTCAGCTCCTTGATGATCAGCGGGTCGGCGTCTTTGACAAACATTCCGGCCCACGGCAGGATAGCCGCGTCAAAGGTTCCGTCCGGTTTCACCGGGTTCAGGAGCGGCAGGCCGTTTTCCCGGCCGACCCGGTAGTCGTCCTCGCCGAAGGCGGGGGCGATGTGGACGATGCCGGAGCCGGCGTCCAGCCCGACGAAGTCGCCGGCGACGATGCGGAAGGCGGGGGTGTCCGTCTCGACGAAGGGGAAGAGCTGCCCGTATTCCTGACCCACCAGGTCGGACCCGGAAACCGTGCGGACGACCTCGTGGGGAATTTTTCCCATGACCTTTTCCCGCAGCGCCGAGGCCATGACCAGGGTTTCGTCCCCCACCCGGACGTAGTCGTAGGCATGGTCCGGGCTGACGGCCAGGGCCACGTTGGCGAGGAGGGTCCAGGGGGTGGTGGTCCAGGCGACGTAGTACAGGGCCGGATCCGCCGTGGAGCGGAAGGCGACGTAGGCAGAGGGATCCGCCACCTCCTTATATCCCTGACCGACCTCGTGGCTGGAGAGGGCGGTGCCGCAGCGGGGACACCACGGCACGATCTTGTGGCCGTGGTAGATGAGATCCGCCTGCCAGAGATGCTTGAGACTCCACCAGACGCTTTCGATATAACTCTCGTGGTAGGTGACGTAGGGATCGTCCAGATCCACCCAGAAGCCGATGCGTTCGGTCAGCTTGCGCCAGGCGTCGGCGTAGCGGAACACCGAGTCCTTGCAGCGGGTGACGAAGGCCTCGATGCCGTAGGCCTCGATGGCCTGTTTCCCTTCGATGCCCAACTCCTTTTCCACCTCGATTTCCACCGGCAGGCCGTGGGTATCCCAGCCGGCCTTGCGGGGGACGTTGTAGCCCCGCATGGCGCGGTAGCGGGGGAAGAGATCCTTTACCACCCGGGTGAGGACATGGCCCGGATGGGGCATGCCGTTGGCGGTGGGCGGGCCTTCGTAGAAGACGTAGGTGGATTTGCCCTCGGCCGCGGCCCGGCGCTCGCCCTGGGCGAGCTGCTGGGCGAAAATGCCTTCCCGTTTCCAGAAATCCAGCCACCGCAGTTCGGCGGCGGGGAAGTTGAGCTCCCGTTCTACCGGCTTGAAAACACCCATGACTCTCCTCGCATAGTGTACTGGCAAAAGGCGCGATCGGCCCGGGCCAACGCCGCCCCGGCGGGCGACCACCCGGGATCGGCCCGCCGTTTCGATACGGCGGGATCGGACCGACTCTCCAGTATAGCGGCCGCCACGACTGGCGCAAGGCCTCGGAGCACCCGGGAAACACCAGCCGCCGCCGACCCGGGTACCGGGGGCCATTGGAGATACTCTTCAGTTGTCACAGATCCGTCCCGGCGTACAGCCGGTGGGCCGGTTACCGGTGCGCCGGCCGTGCCGCGTCGGCGTTGCCGCCGCCGTCCGGCGGCGAGGTGGTGCGCACAACCCGTTCGTGCCGCCGCACCACAATACCAGCGGTGGCCGCCGGACTGCCCCGCGCCCCCGGTTGCCCGACGGACCCGGCGCCGGACCGGCCGCCGGCACCGGCGGGCGGGCGGGGGGCCCGGGGAGGGGCCCGGGGAGAGGGACG
>JAJBSZ010000180.1 GCA_020861125.1 Planctomycetota bacterium
CCGAATCGTAGGGGATGAATTTCACCTGGACGCCGGCCTTTTCCTCGAACAGGGCGACGTTGATCGGCCAGACGCCGGCCGAGGCGGAGCCGATCTTGATCCGGCCCGGGTTCTCCCTGGCCGCCGCCACCAGGTCCCCGATGGAATTGATCGGCGAGTCGGCAGCCACGCACAGGGCGCCGAAGTCCTCGGCCACCACCGCCACCGGCGCCAGTTTCAGCACGTCCACCTGCGGCTGGCCGGTGTACTGCATCATCACCACCGACTGCGAGTGCAGGTAGAGGGAATGGCCGTCCGGCTTCGAGGTGGCGACCTTGACCGCCGCCACGCCGCCGTTGGCGCCCTGGAGATTTTCCGGAATGATGTCGGCGCCGATGACCTCCGACATGCCGGGGATGAGCGCCCGGGCCAAGAGGTCATTGCCGCCGCCGGGGGCGTTGCCGATGTAGAAGGTGACCTTGCCGCTCGGGTAGTCGCCGGCCACGACGGCGGCGGACAGGGCGAGACAGGCGACGAGGAAAAGGAAAGCTTTTTTCATTTTGTTCTCCTGGATGTAACGGTGAGGAAGACCAGGCCGGACGGACGGTGCCGTCGAACGGGCGGAACGGCTCAGGCGTGACGGGACCTCAGGGAAGGCGCCGTCCGCTCTCCCGGAAGGCGCGGCGGTTTTCGTACCATTTCATGATGATCGGACTCGCCACCGAGACGAGGGAGATGGCGACCAGAACCAGAACGATGGGGCTGGCGAACATCGGCCAGAGGCTGCCCTGGTTGACCTGGAGCACCCGGCGGAAATTGCTCTCCGCCATGGGACCGAGGATGATGCCCAGCACCACCGGCGCCGAGCTGAACCCGAGCTTCCGCAGGAAAAAGCCGAAGCCGCCGAAGATCATCATGACGATCACGTCGAACAGGGAGTTGCGGATGGAATAGGAACCGATGACGCAGAGGCTGAAGATGAGCGGGATCATCAGGGCCGCCGGCACGCCCAGCACCCGGACGAACAGGCTGGAGCCGATCAGGCCGAGGATGAGCATAGCGATGTTCGCCAGAATCAGGCCGGCGAAAAAGGCGTAGGTTGTCGGCGCCTGTTCGCTGAACAGGCTCGGCCCCGGCCGCAGGCCCTGGATCATCAGGCCGCCCAGGAATATGGCGGTGACCGAATTGCCGGGGATGCCGAGGGTGAGGAGCGGGATGAGCGAGCCGCCGGTGACGCCGTTGTTGGCCGCCTCGGAAGCGGCGACGCCCTCCGGGTTGCCGTGGCCGAAGCTGGCCTTGTCCCGGGAAAAGCGCACCGCCTCGTTGTAGCCGATGAAGGAGGCGATGTCGCCGCCGGCGGCGGGAATGATGCCGATGAGGGTGCCGATGACCGAGGATCGGATCATGGTCGCCTTCATGGCCAGGAGTTCGCGCCAGGATATCCGGACCCGGCCGGTTTTGATTTCGGCGCCGGCGTCGCCGTCCGCCGCCGCGGTGTAGTCGTCCAGCATCATCAGCACCTGCGAGGCCGAGAACAGGCCGATGAGGGCGGGGATGATGGAGATGCCCTCGAAGAGCTCCAGCCGGTTGAAGGTGAAGCGGGCGTAGCCGTTGATCGGATCCATGCCGATGGTGCCGACCAGCAGGCCGATGATGCCGGCCATCACCCCCTTCACCATGTTCTTGGCGGAGAAGGCGGAGATGACGGTCAGGCCGAAAATGGCCACGGCAAAATACTCGCCCGGGCCGAACAAGAGGGCCAGCCGGGCCAGCGGCGGGGCGATCAGGATAAGGCACAACGCGGAAAAGATCCCGCCGGTGAACGAGGCGACGGTGGCGACGGCCAGGGCCTTGCCGCCCTGCCCCTGGTTGGTCATCGGAAAGCCGTCGTAGGAGGTGGCGGCCGAGGCGGGGGTGCCGGGGGTGTTCAAGAGAATCGCGGAAATCGAACCGCCGTACATCGAGCCGCAGTAGGCCCCGGCCAGGAAGATCAGGCCGGTGGCGGGCTGGAAGCCGAAGGTGACGGGGATGAGCAGCCCCACGGCCATGGTCGAGGTCAACCCGGGCAGCGCCCCGAAAAAGATGCCGATGCCGGTGCCGAGAAACGCCATCAGCAGGTTGATGGGCGCCATGGCGGTGGCAAAGCCGGTGAACATGTGCTGCATGCAATCGTCTCCCTGTTGGCATACACGCGGGGGCTGCCGTAGCCGTGCCGGTCGGGGCGGTCAATACCAAATGGGCTGGGGCATGGGAATTTTCAGCAGGTATTCGAACACCAGGTAAATGGCCAGGGGATAGCCGATGGCGGTGGCCGCCACGTACGCCCATTTCCGGTAGCGGAGCACCTGGGACAGGGCGACGACGAAGACGGCGCTCGCCAGGTAGTAGCCGAGGACATGGATGCCGGCGACGTACCCGACGCACAGCCCGGCGCCGAAGAGGACCCGGCCGTGGTGCTTGATGCCGAGGGAGCGGCCGACGCCGTCCGGACCCGGCCCCCGGACCAGCAGCGCGGCGGCGCAGAGGGCGAGGAGCACGGTGAGCGCCCGGGGGAGAATCGCCGCGCCCCGGGGATAGCCGAGGGTGAGGTAGAAGGCGTAGCCGGCGATGGCGATGACGACGACGGCCACGATGCGGATGGTCGAGACGGTGCGCACGATCGGTTCTCCCCTGTTCTGGACGCCGCTGTTTCCCGAATGGTCAGTGCCCAAGGCCCAGGCGTTCCACCACCGGCTTGAAGCCGTTGTACTGGTCCATGTAGTAGGCCTTGAACTCCGCCCCGTCCATGTAGCGGATGGGCAGGCCGGCATTGCGCATCTTCTCGATGTATTCCGGGTCCTGGGTGGCCTCGTGCAGCCGGTCGCGGAGGTAGGCGACGATCTCCGGCGGCGTGCCCTTGGGCGCCACCAGACCCCGCGCCGACGAATAGGAAATGTCCACCCCTTGCTCCTTCATGGTCGGCAGGTCCGGATATTCCTCGAGGCGCTCCGGATTGAAGACGCCGAGGAGGATGGCCTCGCCGGACTCCAGGGCGCTCAGCGCCTCGGACGTCTTGGGCAGCGACGCGTCGGTGTGGCCGCCCAGCATTGACGTGACGCTCTGGTTGGCGCCATCGAAGGCGATGGGGTTCAGTTTGACGCCCATGACGTCGGACATCATCTCCACCACCAGATGGCTGTCGGTGCCGGCGCCGGAGGTGCCGACGGTGAGGAGCCCCGGGTTCTCCCGGGCGTAGGCCAGGAACTCGTCGAAGGTCTCGAACTTGCCGCCCTTCCGGACCATCAGGAGCGCCGGGTCGTCCACCAACAGCATGATCGGCTCGAAATCCCGGAAGTCGTAGTTGACCTGGTTCATCAGCGGCACCAGCACCATGGCCGGGATGTTATTGAGGGCGATGGTGTAGCCGTCGGGCCGTGAGGCGGCGAGGGAGGCCCAGCCGATGGCGCCGCCGGCGCCGGGCTTGTTCTGCACCACCAGCGGCGCGCCCAGATACTTCTCGGCGACGCCGGCCAGGATGCGGCAGCCGATGTCGGAGCCGCCGCCCGCGCCCCAGGGCACGATGAAGTTGACCGGCTTGTTCGGGTAGCCGCCCGGACCGTCGCCGGCCCGGACGCCGACGCCGACGAAGAGGAGCGCCGCCGCCAGTGCGCCCAATGTTTTCAGCTGACGTTTCTGCATGCTTTTCCTCCGAAAGATAATCGGGATTCCCACTGCCACTGCCGGCGCGGCGGGACAGCCCGCCGGCCGGGTCACGCCAGTTTTTTCGCTGTTTCCTCGAATAGGGCCTCGGACGGGTTGATCTTGTCCCGCTGGCACACCTCCCAGATCAGCCGGTGCAGGGACACGCCGTGCCGCTCCGCCGCCGCCTTGGCGAACTTCATGAAGCTGGAGTGGAACCCGGCCAGGCCGAAGACCACGTCGATGGCCGGCACGAAGTTCTCGGCGCCGAGGGCGGCGGCCCCGGTCTTCTCGATGAAGTCGAGAATGCCGAAGACGTCGACGCCGGTGTCCTTGCCCAGCCGCTGGAAGACCACGGCCAGCATCTCGGTGGGGGCGTTGCCGGCGCTCCGGGCGAAGCCGCAGAGGGAGCAGTCGAGAACGTCGATGCCGACCCGGTTGGCGGCCATGGCGTTGGCCACCGACAGGCCCAGGTTGTTGTGGCCGTGGAAACCGACCGGAACCGGCACCGCCGCTTGCACCGCCGTGCAGTAGCGCTCCACCTCGTCCGGCATGAAGGAACCGGTGGAGTCCATGATGTGGATGACCTGGGCGCCATAGCCGGCGACCTTGCGGGCGTCCTCGGCCAAGGCCTCGGCCGTCGTCGCCCAGGCCTTCATCAGGCTGAAGCGGGTCTCGATGCCGGCGTCCCGCGCCTCGCGGATGGTCTTTTCCGCCACCTCGACGCCGCCGACGTTGGCGCCGATGCGGCTAAAGGCGAAGCCGTTTTCCCGCAGCTTGTCGATCTCCGGCCGGCCACCGAACTTGGGCTGCAGGAACATGCCGAGCCGGGCCTGGTTGGTGAACGGCTTGGTCGCCGCGATGTAGTCGTCGTCGGTCGGGGTGCCGGGCGCGCAGAGCGTGTGGCTGGATCCCATGCCGTAGGTGATGCCCACTTCGATGTTTTTCACGCCGTTGGCGATGAGGCCGCGGGTGACGGTGACGGTGGTGTCGAGGCTGGCGCCGCCGCCGGTGACGCTGCCGCCGTCGCGCAGGGTGCAGTCAAACAGTTCGATGGCCATGCGGTTCTTCTCCTCTTGTCGGTTTTTCAAAGTTGGTCGCGGAGCAGGCGGCCCGCCGCGTCGAAGCGCATCGGGCGCGGGTCCGAGACCACGGTGAATTCCTCCCGCCCCGTCACGAGGGGCAGATAGCTTTCCGATACCTCGATTTCGCCGAGGCACAGGGTGTTTTTGATCTTCGCCACCAGCGCCGTCTCCGGCGTGACCCGGGGGCAGCAGATGATGCCCACCGCGATCGCCTCCCGGTCGTTGTTGACGAACACCGGCAGCTTGCCCGCCATCAGTTCGGTGGAGGTCATGGCGTTGGTGTAGACGTAATCGAAGTTGATCTTCTTGATCAACCCGAGGGTGGTGACGTCGGCCGGCCCGAGGCCGGTGGCGTTGCCCATGGTTTCCGGGGTGAGGTCGAGGACGACGATCTTCCGGATGGGCACGGTGGCGAAGCCGGGCAGTCCCGACAGCGGCCGGCCGGTGACGTTCGGGTCCATGCCGGAACCGGAGATGTTTTTGCCGATCTCCTCGACGATCAGGACGTCGATCTTCGGCAGCAGGAACTTGGCGATGCGCCGCTTTGCCTCGGCGAGCAGCCGTTTTTCCCCCTCGATAATCGCCGCCGGCGGCAGGGCCTCGATACAGGCGGTTTCGTCGTAGGCGTTCTCCACCAGGCCGAGGGCGAAGAGGATTTTCCCGGCCCGGAGATGGACCCCGGCCGCCTCCGGCAGAACCTCGGCGAAGGTGTCGAAGCCGCGCTGGTGGAGGGAGGCCGCGCCCTTGTGCTTGCCCATGCCGATGGCGATCATCTTGCAGAGACCGCTCTCGATCTCGCCCTTGAAATTCGGATGCGGTTTCACCCGATTGATCACCACGATGCCGTCCGCCTCCCAGGCCGACCGGTCGCAGTAGACGGGCACGCCGCATGCCAGGGCGCCGATTTCCACCGTCTCCATCGAGGAGACGACGGGACAGCCCATCGACGCCTCGGTGATGTTGTAGCCGGCCAGGTATTCCGTCTGGCCTTCGGCCTTGCCGCCGCCGTGGCTGCCCATGGCCGGGAAGATGAACGGTTCGGCGCCGCGTTCCTTCAGGATGTCGACGACGCAGCGGGTCACGGTGTCGATGTTGGCGACGCCCCGGCTGCCGCCGGTGACGGCGATGCGCTTGCCCCGGAGGTCGGGCAGCGGCACGGCGGCAACCGCCTCCCGCACCGCGGCCGGAATATCCTCGACCCGGGACGGATCGTAGTTCTGGCGGAGGCGCAGCAGCCGCGGGAAGGCGATGTCGGTGCCGCCCTGGATGGTGTAGTGCATGCGGTCAGGGAACATAGTAGGTGGCTTTCTCGTCGGCGAGGACCCGCAGGATGTCGGCGGCAACGGTCATGCCCATGCGGTAGAGGGCGTCCCGGGTGTTGGCGCCGATGTGGGGCATGGCCATGAAATTGTCGAGAGCGAGAAGCGGGTGGTCCTTGTCCGGCGGCTCCGTGACGAACACGTCCGAAGCGGCGGCCCGGAGCTTGCCCGCCCGCAGCGCGGCCGCCAGCGCCGCCTCGTCGACGGTGCCGCCGCGCGAGGTGTTGACGAGGATGGCGTCCGGCCGGAAGCAGGCGAACTGCGGCGCGCCAATCACGTTCCGGGTCTGGTCGCTCAGCGGCACGTGCACGGTCACAACGTCGGCGCCGGCGATCATTTCCTCGATAGTGCCGCAGCGGACCACGGGGAAGGGAACCGTCTCCCAGCCGGCCTCGGGCAGGAAGGGGTCGAACGCCAGCACCCGCATGCCAAAGGCGGCGGTGAGTATCGACCCCACCCGGCGGCCGATGCGGCCGAGGCCGACGATGCCCAGCGTCTTGCCGCCCAGCTCGATCCCGACGTAGTCGGCCGGCGGCAGGGTGCGTCCCTCGCACAGCGCCCGGTTGCCGTTGTAGAGGTTGCGGGACAGAGCCAGCATGAACGCCACCGCCAGCTCCGCCACCGAATCGACATTCTCGAACGGGGTGTACACGACCTCAATGCCGGCGGTGCGGGCGTCGGCGACGTCAATGTTATCGACGCCGATGCCGTGCTTGCCGATCACCCTGAGGTGGCGGCAGAGGGCGATGTCCGCCCGCCGCACCTGGGCGGTGCGGACGATGATGGCGTCCGCCACCTCCCGCCAGGCTTCCACGGCCGGGTCGTCCCAAAGCACGACGCCGACCCGCTCCCGCAGCCGCTCGACGGCGGCCGGGTGGATGGGATTGGGAATAAATACCTGCATTCCGGCTAGGTCCATGGACTCTCCTGCGGTTGGAATTCGAGAAGGCATACCGGCCCTGCCGCCGTGTCCAGCGCGGACGCGGCGCGGGTCGCGCCAGGGTTTGTCGGTAAAAAATTGGGCTGCGTCGCCGCTACAGCGGCTTGTAGTTTTTCAGGATATTGTACTCACAGCAAATGCGGGCGGCTTCGTAGGCACCGTCGCGGATAGCTTCGAAGATGCGCCGGTGCTCGTCGTACACCGCCTGGCTGTTCCGGCGGTGTCGGAAGGTGCGGAACATCTGGGCGTCGGCCATTTCGATGATCTTCTTCATGGTCTTGGCGATAATTTCATTGCGGGTGGCTTTGGCGACAGCGACGTGAAAATCGAGATCGCTTTTGCCCATCTGCGAATAGTTCTTGTTCTCCACCGCCTCGCGCATCCTGTCCAGAATAGCCGCCAACTCCTTGATGTTGTCCTCTTCCGCCCGTTGCGCCGCCAGCGCCGCCACCTTGGGCTCGAACAGGCACCGCGCCTCGTAGGCGGAGAAGGAGTGGTTGCTGCTTTCCGCGTCCTTGAGAAATTCGTAAAAAAGTTCGTCGGAGTTGACGCCGAACATGGTTGGCGCGGTGCTGCGGATATAGGTGCCGCCGCCCTGCTGCCGACGGAGAATGCCCACCAGCTCCAGAGCGCTCAGGGCCTCCCGGACCG
>JAJBSZ010000009.1 GCA_020861125.1 Planctomycetota bacterium
CACCCGCACCACCGCACGGCCACGTGATACAACCCGCCTCGACGACCCGCCGCCGGAGGTGGAAGAAATCCGCAATGCCCCGGCGAGATCACCGTCTGCATGATGTCGACCAACCACTGCAGCCGCTGAGGCGTGTTGTTCCGCCTACCGCCCGCCATCCACCGCCAGAGAGCAATCGCACGACCGCCAATCTGCCCGCACCACCGCAGGGCCTCGAGTGAAAAACTTCGTCGGCCCGCCTCCGGAGGTGGTGGTATATATCGTAGACACCCGGCAACAGCTCCGGTGCCGCTACCAATCGCCACGATGGGGGACACGCTGGAGGGGTAGCCCCTGGGCTTGCCGGTCGCCAGGAGAAGGGCCAGATATTCTTCACCGCCGCCCAACAGCCACCGCTGGTCCAACGGACCACGCTTTGATCGTATCTTGGCATAAGGAACGAGACACTGTCGCCGCACCATCGAACAAGGTAGCCTAACCACCGCACAGCCTCTTTTGGAGAAGCCGCTAAGCCGGACGGCCGTCGACTTTGGTATTCTTCGTCCTCAACCACATTACCCCCGGCCACAAACATTACCATTTTGTTGATGGATCCGACGCAGGTGCCGGGACAGTTTTCCTCCTGCCGCCGGCAATCCAAGAACCGATTGGCACCGGTTTTTCCGCACTATCTAATCCGCGCTCGTACATCGGAGCAAAATACCGTGATGCGGTGCCGTGCATTTCGGTGGAAGGCTCTGGAATGGATTGGGGGAAATGGATCCTTGTGTCACCGGGGACCGGCTAACGAGATGGGTACTGGGAAGACAGGCTTGACGGTTTTCGTCCGCCCCCCATGCGGAGCAGTTTGCATTCGGGACACGGCTCACCAGGTACGCGGCGAGAGAGCCGGCAGTGGGCGCCGGAGCCGTGGCGGGAACTACCGTTCAGAAGCCTCCTGCGAGCGGGCGGCGGCAAGAGGTTAGAAGTGCATCGCCGCCAGTTCCCGCCGGGCTTCGCGGCTGGCCCGGTACCGGTCGAAGATCGCGTCCTCCATCGCCAGGAGCACTTCTTCCCGCGACACCCGATCGATGCGGTTCCGGGGGGAAGGTCCGAAATGGGATAGGAGGGCGGCGGCGCGGTTGCAGTCGCGGACCGCCCGGGGCGTCGGCGGCGGCACCGGCGCGGCGCGGAGGGCCTCCAGCCGGAGTCGACCGTCCGGCCCGGCGGGGGCCATGCGGTTGAAGTAAAAGTCCAGGAGACGGCTGTTTAGCAGGCAGGCGATGTAGCCGGCAGTGGCCCCGGAGCCGGCGCGGGGCACCAGGCTATAGACGTCGGTGCCCGCCGGCAGGCGGGAGCGGTCCACGGCGGCAGCCAGCGGCGGTCCCGCCCGCCGCAGCAGGACCTTTTCCGCCACCGCGTATTCACTCTCCGGCGGCAGCCGGAAAAGATGCAGGCGATTCCAACTGAGAAACGACGTCGGCCGGCCGAGGTAAAAGCGATCCACCCTGTCCGCCGTCACCACCCCGCGCCAGGTGGCGTCCGGCGGCGCCAACCGCCGGTAGGTCGGCCGCCGCGGCGTGGCGCCGGCGTGCACGGTCACCAGATCCCCCAGCCGCAGCAGGGAGTCGTTGGCCAGAAACACTTCCAGCAGGCTGGCCGGGAGGTCTGCCGTCGGCGCGACAACGACCTCCGTCGCCAGGCAGCGGCGCAGCGTCTTGGCCAAGAGCTCGACCGGCACCGGCTTCGGCAGGCAGGCGGCAATTCCGGCATCCAGCAGCGCCGCCAGCGCGCCGAACTTGCGCGTCGCCGTCACCGCCAGGGTCGGGCAGGCGCTGCCCCACCCCCGGCGCACCGCCGCCACCACCGCCGCTGCCGCCGGCGTGTCGGGCCCGTCCACATCGGCGATGACGGCGCGGGGCCGCCTCCGCCCGGAGGTGCGCGGCACCCCGCCTTCCCAGTATCCCGCCGCCGGAGAGTACCCCAACTCGGTGAGCGATCCGGCCAGCGCTGTTCCGGCTTCCCGGCCGAGACCCAGGAGCAGAATGGTTTCGGACATGCTTTGGCCCTTTGCGTTCTCGCCGGCGGTACAGGCGGCCACGGCAACCGCCACGCGGGTGGCACCACACCGCCAATGGTGTTATCGGCCCGGCGGGCGGCTGTCTGTACCCATAATGCTCAGTCAGGCCGCTGCCGGTATGGACCGCCGGAGGGAAGCCCGTTCCGATCGGTTTCTCACGATACGGCCGGTAAAAAGAGTCCTCCGGCGCCACGCCGGAACACCCGCGGCAGTTTACGGTGGTCAGGATCTCATCCCACGCGGCAGCCCGGCGTAAAATCCCGGCTCGGCAGGTAGCGCTGAGAACGGTGACAACCCGACGCCTCCGGGGGTCGGGTGGTGGCGGTGTTTTTTCGTGTGACGGAGAAGCGGTGTGACGGCAGGAAGCGATAACGAAATCCGTTTCGGCGCCACCGGGATTGCCAGCGGTGATTACCCGCGGATATTTCGAGAAGGGGCGCGGGCATGGGTTTCACGATCCGCGAAAAACACACGTATGGCAGTACCATTTGGGCTGGAAGGAAATGGGAAACCCAGGCTATTCCGCCGGCGGGGCGATTGCGGTCGGACCGGATCGGGCGGCGGGCGGGGTTTCCCGTTCCACCACGGCGACCAGTTCGTCGTCCGGCATCGGCTTCCAGCAGTGGTAGCCCTGGACATAATCGACGCCGCACTGGCGGCAATAATCGAGCTGCTCCTGCGTCTCCACCCCTTCTACGCACACCTTGCGGTTCATGGAGTGTACCAGCTTGGTGATGAAGCGGATGAAGGAGCGGGAATATTCATCGCCGGCGCCCTTGACCACGTCGTTAATGAAGGCGCGATCGATCTTCACCACATCGAACGGCAGTTGTCGCATGCTGCTGAGGGAGGAATAGCCGGTGCCGAAATCGTCCATGGCGATGCGGAGGCCGCTGGCCCGCAGTTCGTCGGCGATTACCCGCATCCGCTGCATGTCGTGGATGGCCATGCCCTCGGTTATCTCCAACAGGATGTTGGCATGGTCGACGTGGGTGTCGGCCAGCAGCAGCAGGATATTTTCGATAAATTCCTGTTGTTTGAACTGGCGGATGGAAACGTTGACCGAGATGAAAAAGTCAGGCCGAATCCGGTTGATGCGGTGGCAGCACCGCGCCGCCGTCTCCATGATGAATTCACCCAGCGGGATAATGAGGCCGAGATATTCCGCCAGCGGGATAAACTGGGCCGGGGACATCCGCCGGCCGCTCGGGAGGGTCCAGCGCATCAGGGCCTCCGCACCGAGAATGCGGCCGTCCAGATCCATCAGCGGCTGGTAAAACACCTCGAAGCCGGCGAAATGGTTTTCGATGGATTCCCGCATCGCCCGCTCGATCTCGGCCCGGGCCTCCGACTCGTTGTCGAAGGTGCTGGTGTAGAAGGCAAAGTTGTTTTTGCCCATCTTCTTCGCCTGGTACATGGCGATGTCGGCGTACTTCATGATCTGCCGGGAATCTTCGATCCCTTCGGGGAACGCGACGACGCCGATGGAAAGGGTGCAATAAAAGGTATGGCCGCGCACCGACCACGGTAACTGGGCCCGCAGGTGCAGGCTGTTGATGACGTCGTAGACGTCGTGGGCGGCGTTGGCCTGGAGCAGAATGACAAACTCGTCGCCGCCGAAATGGAAGATGGAATCGGCGCCGCAGAGAAAAGAAAGAAAACCGGAAATCTCCTGCAGGATGGCATCGCCGTAGTCGTGGCCGTAGGCGTCGTTGATGATCTTGAAATCATCCATGTCGAGAAACAGGATATACCCGGTTTCGCCCGAATGCCTCGCTGCCTCTATGGCCTGGTTGAGACAGGTTTCCAACTGGCGGCGGTTGTTGAGGCCGGTGAGCTGGTCGGTCAGGAGCATGCTCTGGATGGCCTGTTCGTTCCGTTGCCGGACCACCACCGGCGGCACCAATTGGGCGATGGTGTCGAGAAACCCGACGATCTCACGGCTCCAGATCCGTTTTTTCCCCGACTCCTCGAAGGAAAGGATCCCGTAGGGTTCGCCGTGCACGGTGATGGCGTACATGGCCGCGGCGACGATGCCGGCCCGGGCGAAGGCCTCGGCCGACCGCTCCGGCACTTCGCCAAAATGCACGATGCACTGGCCGTGGGCCCGGAGTTGAGCGGTCACCTCGGGCGTTCGGCTGAAATCCAGCGCCGTCGGCGCCGCCTCCCGGTGACGCCCGAGCTCCGGACTGTGCCAGTGCCTGATGACCCCGCCGCCACTGGCCGGATCCTGATAGAGGACGCCCTGGCTGATGTCGAGGTTGGTTCCCACGCTATCGAGGATGACCTGCAGCGCCCGGCCGTGATCCACGTCGTGGATGCCCTGCAGAATACTTTTAAACACATTTTGCTGGCGGTAATTGTCGCCGATGCGTTCGATGTGTTCCTTGGTTTCGGTGTAGTCCATCAGCGTGCTGTCGAAATGCCGGATGGCGCCGGAATCGTCCCGCACCACCACCGTGCTGTCGTTGATCCAGACCGTGGTCCCGTCGCGGCGCCGGATGCGGTAGACGACGCTGTACTCGTCATTGCCCATCTCCACGAAGCTGGCGAGGAGGTTGACGAGGTCTTCCTTGTCTTCGGGATGGATACAGTCGTTCCAGTGGATTCGGCCGGAGAGAAAATCCTCCCGGTCGTACCCGAGGGCGGCGACGTTGCCGGCGATGAAGATGACGTCCCGGTTGTCCACCGTGCCGACGCTGCGCATGGCGATGGCGGAGCTTCGCTCGATGAGCTCGGCGGCGATGGCACGCGAATCATGGGCTATGGTTTCCGGCGCCATATGGTCCGTCGTTTCCGATTGAAAAAGAAGAGGAGGGATCGCGGGCCCGAAAAATGCACCCGAACGGATCCGGATAGTGATTGTACCCAGGGCAGCCATCCGTGACAAGGCTGCGGCGGGAGATTTGGTGTGGGCCATTATCCGGATAAAAATTCGCCGCCCGATGTCGGCTGCGGCCGCCCCATCGCTGTCCAGGCATAATTCCTGGTAAGGTCACCCGGTTAGGCAATGCGTCCGGGACAGATCGGATTCGGATAGCGGCGGGAGTTTTCGGAGAGACGGAAGGGAGGGGGAACGCAATAATGCCCCCCATGGATTGTGGCCGTGAGGGGCATTATGAAATATTTCCGTAGCGTTACCGGTCGCAGCTTTCGAAGCGGCCCATCTCGTCACGGCAGGGACCCTTGGACCGGCCCTGGGAACCACCCTGGGAGCTGCCCTGGGAGCTGCTGCCGCCGCTCTTGGAAGAAGAGGACGACGAGGAACCCTTCGAGGACGAACCCTTGCTGGTGAAACGGCCTTCGGAATCCCGTTCACGGTTTTCGGCGTTGCTACCACGTTTATCCTGGCCGCTGCTTTCGCGACCGCTGCTGCTTTCGCGTTTCATGATGTTTCCTCCACGTAGTGCTTGAAATAAGCTTCTGTAGTACTGCGATGGCATCCAACATGCCATACAACTTTTGCTGTCCGACCACCTCCGCGCGTCCTTTTCTCTCGCTGTAAATTTACCGTGCACCACGGGTTCCTATACCTTTTATGTGGCCGAGTACTGCAGTTGTAGGGTGCCGCGCCTCCCCGCCAGTGGCGTCAAAATGTCTCTCTCGCACAGTATCGTAGCAGAGCAAAAAAACTCTACCGCCGTGCCATTTTTCCTTGCTGGACGCTGGTCGGGACTACCCTACACCTGGAATACTCGGGCAGATACCAAACAGCCTGCGCGCCGTGCCGCTTTCCTCACTGGCTGACCCGCCATGCCGCCAGGCGCCCGCCCGATCCGGTATTGCAAGCCGGGGGTGGCAGCGCGGAATGGACGGGCGTCGCCATGAAATTTGTTTCAGAAATATTCACAAAAACCAGTTGACTATTTCATTTCGTGAAGTAGTATGACGGTATCGCCAGCTACGACTCTTCGTCTTTCCGTCCGTTTCTCGCATCTTCTCGTTTCCCTCGTTCGCGGTACCGCCGGGCGATCCCACGATTGTACGGCCGGCGAGAAATCCTTCGCCACGTGTCCTCCTTGCCGCCCATTCAGGAGCACCGCCATGCCACCACGTCGGTTCCGCCCCGAGTTGCCGTAGCGTTTCCGTCGGCCCTCTGCGACCGGGCCATCAGCACATTTGCGAACTGGACGACCTGCCTCGTTGCCATCAGCCGGCAGACCGCCTGGTCGCGTCTCCTTCCACATATCCCATGAGGATCCTGCCATGAAAATCTTCATCGCCGGCGACCGCTACTTCCGGCCGGACATCGTCGAACAGGGCCTGGCCGGGATTATCGCCGACCCGGGCATCGCCTACGAGGGCGTCCTCCTCCCCTATCCGGTGGATCACCTGCCGCTGGCGGACGACACGGTTATTCCTTCCGGCATGGCCTGGGACACGAACGCCGATGCGAACTACGGGGCTGAGGGGGTGCGCGAATATTACGGCGACACCCGAGCGTTGGCCGGGCGGATCACCGACGCGGAGATTCTCGTCATCCATGGCGCGGCCCTGCCTGCCGCCGTGTTGCAGGAGGCGCCGGCGCTGCGGCTCATCGCCTGTCTTCGGGGCGGCCCGGTGAATATCGACGTGCGCTATGCCCGGGAACGGGGCATCCGCTTTACCAATTCGCCCGGGAAAAACGCCCAGGGAGTGGCGGAATTCACCGTCGGGCTCATCCTGTCGCACCTGCGGCACATTCCGGAAGGGGTCTTCGGTATCCGGGGGGGGAAATACATCCAGCGCTTCGGCGACTATGACCAGACCGGCGGTGAACTGGCGGGCAAAACCTGCGGCCTTATCGGCTGCGGCGCTATCGGCCGGCGCCTCGCCGCCATCCTGCAGGGCTTTGGCTGCACGGTGGTGGCGTATGATCCAAACCTCGACCCGGCGGCGATGGCGACTCTCGGAATACAACCGGCAACCATGGCGGAGCTCCTCGCCGTGTCGGACATCGTGTCGGTCCATGCCCGCGGCGGCGACACCCTGCTGGGGGCGCGGGAATTCGCCCGGATGCGGCCGGGTTCGCTGTTTGTCAACACCGCCCGGGGGAAGCTGGTGGACCACCAGGCGCTTCTCGACGGCCTGCGCCGGGGCCGGCCGGGCGGTGCGGCGCTGGATGTCATCGGGGGCGAGCCCTTCGCCTTTTACCGGGAAATGGCCAAGCTGCCCACCGTCACCCTGACGCCCCATATGGCGGGGGTGAGCCGGGAAACGGTCGGGCGGGGGATCGCCATGATCGGCGAAGAGATCCGCCGCTTCCTCGCGGGACAGCCCCTCCGGTATGAAACCGGGACGACGGTATAGGCGTAGTCCTCCCTTCCCTTCGAATGGCACACACCGGCCTCTTTCCAGGAGAACACGATGCGAAATCGGACTGCACCACGTTGGGTTGCCGCTGCCGCGGCGGCGTTGATCGCGGCCATGGGTTTCTCTGCCGTCCCGGCGGCCGACGTCAGCCTGGCCCATAACGGCACGGAAATAAGCCCCTGGGAAGGGGGCGCGCAGGCGGCGCTGCGCCATCTGGAGGAGGCTTCCGGCGGCGCCTACACGGGCCGGTCCTATTCCAACGGCGTCCGGTTCCAATCCAACTGGGAAATC
>JAJBSZ010000381.1 GCA_020861125.1 Planctomycetota bacterium
GCGGTACGTTTCAGGTGGCTGACGGCGGCGGTCTCCGTACCACCGCGCCGTTGACGGTCCTGGGCTTCGACTCTTTCCGCCTGGAGGGAAACTTCACCGCCGGCTGGGATACCGCCGCATCGACGCCGGCCGTGGTCATGACCGACAGCGATATTATCATCGGTTCGACCGCCACCTTCAGCCTGTCCTCTGCCCTGGCGGCCAGGGCGGAGGTGGGTATGGTGCTGATGGAAACCGTCGGTGGTCGCATCCTCGCCGCCACCGATCTTGCCTCTTCCGTATCCATGTACGGTAAAGTTGGCTACGCCGTAAACGGCCCCGGAACCACCGTCGTCATCGACAGCCTGGCCAATGTCGTCACCGGTGACGGGTCGGCCGCCGACCGAGCCGTCGCCGCTGCCAACCTGCGTACGGTATGGGGCGGCGCGCACATCGGCACGGATCTGGCTGGCATCCTGTACGACGCCGGCTTCGGGCGCCTCGCCGCACAGATCGATTCCGCCGCCGGCGAAAAGAACCTGGCTCTGTTCCAGGCCATTGCCTCCCCTGCCGGCGGGTCGGTCGGCCGCGACAGCCTCGAATACCTCAACGGTGCCCACCTGTATGGCTTCACCGCCGTCGCCGTCTCCACCGCCCGGCAGTTCCGGAGGAGTCTCGTCGACCGTCTGCGATCGGTGGCTGGTGCGGCGATGGGCCCTGACCCGGTGTCCTCCGACGCGGCTGTGGCAGCCATTGAGGATACTGACCGCCGTGGCGACCGGATGTGGCTGGGGAGCTTTGGGTTGTGGGAGAACGCGGGCAGCCGGGGCGGGTTTTCCGGGTACCGGTATGACGCCCACGGTTTCCTCGGCGGATACGATACCGCCGTTGGTGAAGGCCTGGCGGTGGGCGGCGCGTTTGCCTACGCCACCGGGTCGTATCAGGACAAAGGCGCGGCAGCCCATGATTCGGCTATAACCAGTTACTCCGTTGCCGCCTACGGCGGGTACAGCCATCCCGCCGGCATGACGGCATCCCTGTTCGGCGCCTATGCCTACGCGGACAATTCCCTGCGGGAACTGCGACGCGATCCGGGCGCCGGCCTTTCCTGGTCCGAAGCCGATTACCGGACCGACACCTGGTCCTTGGGCGGCGATTGGGGCTGGGTACTCCGGCCGCGGACGAATGTACGCATCAGCCCAACCCTTGGTCTCCACTATATCTACACCCGTGCCGGCGACCATGATATGGCCCTGGGCGGCGTGGTCACCCAGCGGGAGCGGTCCATTCGTCAGACTGGCGTGTTTCTCCCCATGGAGGTCAATGCAAGTTACGACCTGCCGACGGACGACGGTGGACTCTTTAGGCTCGACGCCGGTCTTGGTTATACCTACAACTTCCGATCCGGCGGAGTCCGGGGAAGTATCGACTACCTCGGTCTCACCACCGGTGCCAGTGCTTCGGTGCGGTCTCGGGACCAGAACCGGCATAGTGGCCATGCCGGCCTCGGGCTGCAATACCACAGGGATCGCTTCGCCATTGGTGTGCGCTATGCCTGCACGGTGGAAAACAGCTACCACGCCCATCATCTGACGGGCGGGGTTTCCCTGCAGTTCTGATCCGACGGTGATTTCGACTCCCGCTACCGCATGGGTTCCCTGATCACGGGTCAAAATCCGATAGCTTCACCGAGAGGCGTGGCCGGGATGATACCGGAGCGATCCGGACAATAACTGAGGGAGGCGGCAAATCTTGCTTTCCCCGGGCGGGGTGGTAGAATTGCCAGCCGGCAGTCAGCCGCCGGTGAGCCGAAAAAGTGGCGGTCCGCCGCCAATTCGGGAGGAAGGGCCATGACCATCCGCGTTATGTCCACCGGTAACGCCGGTGTTTTCGTCCAGGCTAACGGTCGAGCGGTGTATATCGATTCCTTTTTCCGGGGCGTACCGGGGGTTGGCAGTGGACCCTTTCTGCGCGGCGCCGATGCCGTCCGGGCGGATCTCATTCTCATTACCCACAGCCATTACGACCACCTCCACCCGGAAGAAACCCGTGACGCCGCCCTCGCTTCCGGGGCCCGGGTTGCTGGCCCGGCCGATGCCATCGCCCACCTGGAAAAATACCTGCCCGCCGACCGGCTGACGATCCTCGAGCCGCCGGAGCGGAAAAAACCACCCGCTGCCCTGACTGTTACCCTGGCAGACATCGCCGTCACCGCCTTCCGCACCTACCACGGGCGGGGGCACAACAGCTACCTGTTGGATTTGGGCGGCCTCCGGGTGTTCCACGACGCCGACAACGAGCGCACCCAACCGTACCCTATGGCCGACCTGGGCCGGATCGATCTCCTGTTTCTCTGCCCCTGGGCTGGTTCCGGCGCTGGTGACTTTGTCGCCGCTCTGCAGCCGGGCCGCTGGTTCCTGATCCACATGACCGAAGCGGAGATCCAGCAGCATCGGGCGGACAGCTTCCTGCCCGGCCTCATCCGGCCGGTGCCCCCTGGCGTCATCGCCCTCGCCCCGGGCGAAACCATGGAGATCTGACGGCATGGCGGAGTTGACCGAGAATCTGATCCGCCTCAAATCCGTGGCCGGCGTAGGCAACATCATCCTGTGGCGGTTGATCCAGCAGTTCGGCAATAGCGACCGCGTTTTCGGCGCAACGGAAAGCCAGCTCCGGCAGGTAAGCGGTGTCAGCCAGGACAAGGCCCGGCGCATCCTGGCGGCAGTGAGCCACGACCCCCGCCCGGAATTGGAAAAGGCGGTGGCCGCCGGGATTGAAATCATTCCATACGACGATCCCTCCTACCCGCGCCCGCTGCTCTTCACTCCCGATCCGCCGGTGGTGTTGTACGTCCTCGGCCGTCTCCTGCCGCAGGACCAGGTGGCGGTGGGAATTGTCGGGACCCGTCGGGCCAGCGGCTACGGACGGGATACCGCTCTCTCCTTGTCGGGAACGCTGGCCCGGGGCGGGTATACCATTGTCTCCGGACTGGCTCGGGGTATCGATACCTTCGCCCATATCGGCGCCCTCAACGCCGGTGGCCGAACGGTTGGGGTGTTGGGTTGCGGCTTCGATCACATGTATCCGGAAGAGAACCGCGATCTCGCTCTGGAGATGACCCGTTCCGGTGCGGTTATCAGCGAATTGCCCATGGCCACCGGACCGTCACGCGAAACGTTTCCCGCCCGCAACCGCATCATCGCCGGCATGAGCCTCGGTCTTCTGGTGGTGGAGGCGCCGGTGAAATCAGGCGCCATCATTACCGCCCGCGTCGCCAATGACAACGGACGGACCGTCTTCGCCGTCCCCGGCCGGGTTGGCGATGCCAATTCCGAAGGGTGCAACAAACTGATCCGGGACGGTGCGGTCATGGTGACCACTCCGGACGATATTTTCGACGAGCTCAACCCATCGTTGCCGCCGCCCGAAACTCCGGACCGCGACCGAACCCTGCGCCCGCGGTCGCGGCGCTCCACGGGCCGGACCCGGCCCCAAGGCGGAGACGGAAACGGGTCGGGAGAGGAGCCAGCCACCGCCGTCACTCCGACGGAAAATGCTCCGACGCTGGCAACGGCGCCCACGCCGGATCTTACTGAAGACCAGGCCGCAATTCTCGCAGCCCTCTCCGGAGAATGGAACAGCGTTGACGACATCATCAGCGCTTCCGGGGTTGCCGCCGGCCGGGCGACCGCCTCGTTGGCCATGCTGAAGATAAAGCGGCTGGTGGAGCAGGGTCCGGGGCAAGTCTACCGCTTGCGGAAGCCGGGAGAATAGATGTTCACGAGTGTCGACTGGCGATGGGAAGTATTCGGTCTGGCGGGGGAAGGCCTGTTTTTCGCTCGCCTGATCGCCCAGTGGCTGGCTTCGGAAAAGGCCGGCCGGCCGGTGATACCGCGGGTATACTGGTATATGTCCCTGGTGGGTGCGGTCATCGTGCTGGCCTATGCCGTGCATAAAGACAGCCTGGTGCTGCTGCTGCCACAGTTGCTGGGGATCTTCTTTTACGGCCGAGGACTGCAACTGGAAAACCGGGCCCGTCGCCAGGCGGCACGGCGGGTTGCCTTGGGTTTGGATCGGCCGGACTACCCATGGCCGCGTCTGTCGGTGGTGGTGCCGGTTCACAATGAAGAGCGGCAGCTGCCGGCAACCCTGGAAAACCTCACCTCGCTTTCCTATCCCGGTCCCACACCGGAGATCATCGTGGCGCTGAACGGCTGCAGCGACGGCTCTCGCCAGGTGGCCGAACAGTTCCCGGTGACCATACGGGAAGACAGCCGTTCCGGCATGTCCTACGGCAAAAACTTGGGCGCGGCCGGAGCGGATTGCGACATGCTGGTTTTCGTCGATGCCGACACCAGACTGCCCGAAAACGCCCTGCGTCTTTTGGCGGAAGCGGCGGCCGGCCACCGCCGTTATATGGGGACGGTCGCCGGCGCGCCGGATCGCGGCGGCGGCGTGGTCCGGGTTTGTTTTTTCCTCGCCAACCGCGCCACCCGCCGCAGCCAAACCCATGCGCCGGGCGGTGTCATGCTCATGGACCGCCACACCTACGAAGCCATCGGTGGCTTCGATGAAGCGTTGCCGCAGGGCACCTCCACCGACTGCATCCGCCGGGGGCTGGCGGCGGGGGCGGATTATTTGTTTGTCGATACCTTTCGCGCGACCACTTCCATCCGACGGTTTGAAAAGACGGGCATCATCCGGCAGATGCTGGACTGGCGACGCAACCACCGGGCCCTTCGCGACAACCGGCGGGAAGAGGTGGCCGGCAAGGCCTACGAGGATGTGCGATGACCAGGCTGAAGCTGGTCAAGGGCGGTTTTTCCGTTTGCAAGCTGCGGGATTTGTCGCGGTTGGATCTGTCGGCCGGGTTTTCTTTTCTGGCCAAGACACCGGACGAGATTTCCCTGGTCTGTCCCTCCGGGGAAGAACCCGACAATGCGGCAGCGGTGGATGCGGGCTGGCGAGCCTTTCGGGTGGAGCCGATCGGCGGCGCGCCGGTCGGAGTCTTGTCGTCGGTCAGCCGGATATTGGGGCAGGTTGGACTGCGCGTGTTCGCCATTTCCACCTTCGACACCGATTACATTCTGGTGAAGGAGGAAGTACTGGCCCGGGCCGGCGAAGTTCTCACCCAGGGCGGCATCACCATCGTGTAGCAGCCTGCGGGACCCCGGTGACGGCCCGTCAGGCGTCCAGACGCTGGATCAACCAGAGCAGTTTTTCCATAGGCAAACCCGCCACGTTGGACAAGCTGCCCCGGACCTCCCGCACCAGATTGCCGGTCTGAACCCCGTAGGCGCCGGCCTTGTCCAGCGGATCGCCTGTTGCCACGTAGGCCTCAATCTCGCGATCCGCCAGCCGCCGGAACTCCACTGCGGTGGTTTCCACCTCCGACAGACCCTGCCCGGTGGCGGCGTCCCAAACGGTTATGCCGGTTATGACGGTATGGGTGCGGCCGGATAGCCGCTTAAGCATGCGCACCGCCTCCTCGGCGTCCGCCGGTTTCCCGAGAATCTCGCCGTCGAGTACCACCACCGTATCGGCCGCCACGATAATCTCGCCGGATGGGCCCACCTGGCCCATCACCTCCGTCGCCTTGGCTTCGGCCAGCCGCCGGGCGGTGTCCGCCGGGGTTGTCCCGGCGATCGCCGTTTCGTCTATTTCCGGCGGCATTACCCGGAAGGTGATGCCCAACCCGGTCAGCAACTCCCGGCGGCGAGGACTGGCGCTGGCCAGAATATAGGCGCGGCCGAGGTACGGTGTATGGCGGCGCACCATGGTGCCAGCCACCATATCGCCCACCCGCTGCCGTCGCGGGTTGCAGATAGCCGCCATCAGGCCGATAAGTCCGGGCACGGCGATAGCCAGGGGAAACATATCCACCGCCCGCAGCAGGTTCCGGCAAAGGGCCTGTCCCACGCCGGGTGGCCCGCCCCGAACACTGCGCACCCGCAGTCCGGCCAGATATTTGCCGGGTGTACAGCCGAAGAGGGTTTCGCCCAAAGCCGCGAAAAGGGCGAAGGCAGCCAGATTGATCCAGAACAAGCGGTGGAGGTATTCCACCGTCATCAACCGGTCCAGGATCAAGGTGTCGCCGGCGGCGAAATGGTATGCCGTGATACCCACGGACACCAGCAGCCAATCCACCAGCAGAGCGACACCCCGGCTGATCAGATCCGGCGGCCGGCCAGGCAGCATCCGGGAAAGCACCCGGGAACGGCGACAATACACCGCCAGCAGGCCAAGGCAGGCGGCAAATACGGCCAACCCGGGTAACCCCGAACCGGCCTCATCGTCGGCGGCCGGCACGAGGACAAGAGTGCCAGCGGCGTGGTCAAGGGTAGCGCCGCCGTGAATGGTGGCCAGCCAGACGGCTTCACCGTCGTGCACCGCTCCGGCGAAACCGGCGGCGGCAACCAAATTGTCCCGGAGGCCGGTCGGGGCGAAATTCCGTTCCCGCCACCCGCCGTCCCAACTCCAGGCCCGCAACTCGGCGGGTCTGGCTGCCAACGGGTCGGGAATCACCGCCACCAGCGCTATGGCCCGTTCCACCGGGAAAACAGCCAAGGTACGCACGTCGCCCGTGGCGAGGGGCGCCGATTCCATCCAGCGGTTCTGGTGCCATACGGCATGGCGGATGACGCCGGCGGAGAAGTCTTCGTTCCTGCCCAGCCAGAACAGGTGCAGCGCGTCGGCCAGAGGCACCAGACGGGCCATCGCCACTGGCCCGGGGTCGGCCATGCCGTCGTCGATCGTATCCCAGCTCTCATCGGCACCGGGACGGACCAGACGGAGGCGGCCGTGGGCCTGATGCACCGCCACCGCAGAACCCTGGAACACGGCGAGATCCAGCATTTGCCACCGGGCATCGGGCAGAGCCAGGCGCCGGAAATCGTCGCCGTGGCAGCCCAGGGATCCGTCGCGGGTTAAGGAAAGGACGCCGCCGTCAGGGGACGCGGCAACACCGGCCAAAACCCCGGTAAACCGTCCGAGGCCACTGACCCTACCGCTGTCAGGGTCGAAACGGAACAGGGAGAACTCCCCTTCGGCGTCTGGCCGGACCTGCAGCCCGCCGACGATCGAACCGTCGGGTGCGGCCGCCAATCGTGGTCGTCCGGCCGTCTCCCCGGCCCAGGCGGTCAGGACCAGCGACATGGTGGCAACAAAGAGCAGAACAGACTTCATGGAAGGATCTTTCGGACCGTATCCAGACAGTCAAAGAGGCTGACCGTTTCCTGACGACCACCTTCCGCCATATCCTTGATGGTGATTTCGCCCCGCTCCAGTTCCTGATCCCCAAGGATAAGACAGCACATGGCCTGACGCCGGTTGGCCAGGCGGAGCTGCGCCTTCATGGATCGGCCTTCATAATCCATGTCGGCGGAGAGCCCGGCCGCTCGCAGCCGCGCCACCATGCCGGCCATGGCCCGGTGGGCGGCGGTACCTTGAGTGACGCCGAAGACCTGCAGCGGGTAGCCGCAGGCACACGTTCCGACGGATTCCATGGCAATGAGGATTCGCTCGATTCCGAGGGCAAATCCGACGGCCGGGGTCGGCGGACCGCCGAGTTCCTCCACCAGGCCGTCGTAGCGACCGCCGGCGCCAATGGCGTTCTGGGCACCGAGGGCGGGATGGGTA